>CAIQSZ010000252.1 GCA_903874575.1 uncultured Elusimicrobia bacterium | reverse complement strand
CCGACCGCGGCGTGGCGCGGCGGCGCTTGGACTCGGCGCGCCCCGCCTCCAGCGCCAGGCGCAGCGCCGGCGCGGCGGCGCGCTCGGCCTTGGTGAGGTACGCGTTGCGGCTGGACAGGGCCAGCCCGTCGCGCTCGCGCACGATTGGCACGCGCGCGATCTCGACGGGGACGTCCAGGTCGCGGACCATCCGTTCCAGGATCGCGACCTGCTGGAAGTCCTTCTCGCCGAAGTACGCGCGGTCGGGCCGGACTTGGTTGAAAAGCTTGAGCACGACGGTGGCCACGCCGCGGAAATGCCCGGGACGGTCGCGGCCGCAGTAGACGTCGGACAGGCCTTCGACTTCCACGCGCGCGCGCAGGCCGCCGGACGACATTTCCGCCTCCGACGGCGCGTACACGGCGTCGGCTCCCGCGGCGGCGGCCAGACGGCGGTCGGCGGGCAGGGCGCGCGGGTAGCGGCCGTAGTCCTCGTTCGGTCCGAACTGGAGGGGGTTGACGAACACGGAGACGACGACGCGGTCGTTGTCCTCGGCGGCGCGGCGCACCAGCGCGCCGTGGCCGCGGTGGAGCGCGCCCATCGTGGGCACCAAGCCGACGGAGAGCTCTTTTTTCCTCCAGCCGGCGACGAGCGCGGCGAGCGCGGCCTTCGTGCGGACGAGGGGGGCGCTCCTCACAGGTTGCGGGAGAAGAAGCCGCCGACCCGCGTGTCGAACTCCATCTCCGAGGCCTCGCGGCATTTCGCGTGGTGGGCGCCGGGGACGATCCAGATCTGCTTGGGCTCCCGGGCGGCGTCGAAGACGCGGCGCACGTCGTCCTCGGGCATCAGGTCGTCCAGCTCGCCGCCGATGACGAACAGCGGGCGCGGGGCGATGCGGCCCGCGGCCTCGTGGGGGTTGAACCTGTCGATGTGCGGGTCGCCCACGCGCAGGCGCAGCATCCAGAGGGACATGTCGATCAAGGGAAAGCGCGGGATATTGAGGTGGTTCCACGCCCAGCGGCGGATGACGCCGCGGTAGTCGGAGAACGGGCTCTCGACGACGGCGCAGCGCAGTTCGGGGTGCTCGGGCATGGACGCGACGGCCACCGCCGCGCCCATGGACACGCCGAACACCCCCATCTTTTCGGCCAGCTCGGGCCTGGCCGCGCGCAGCCATTTCACCGCGGCGTCGAAATCCATGGTTTCCAGGCCGCCGATGGTCGTGATCTCGCCCTCGCTCTCGCCGTGGGAGCGGAAGTCGAAGTAGAGCAGGTTGAAGCCGACCTTCTCGTTGAGGAAGTAGGTCTGTTTGAGGAGCTCGCCCTTGTTGTCGCCCCAGCCGTGGCACATGACTATGGTGCGTCTGTCGCCCGTCGGGGAGGGCAACAGCCAGCCTTTCAACTCCAGGCCGTCCTCGGTTTTGAAGGCGACCTTCTCGTAGCGCAGGCCGAACTGCTCGGGGAAAATCCACATCGGCGACATGGCCGGCGGGTGGAGGATGATGCCCGAGCCCCACCATTGAAGCGCGAAAAACCCCGCCGCGAAGACGATGAGTCCGAGGGCGAGCCAGAGCCAGAGGGTCATGCGGGCGTCGTGAACGAGTGCTCGGGTCCGGGGAACGCGCCGTCGCGGACCTCCCGGCAGTAGTCGGCGACGGCCTTGACGGCCTGCGCGCGCAGGCCGGCGTAGCGCTTGACGAACTTGAGCGGGGGGCCTTCGGTCCAGCCCAGAAGGTCGTCGCTGACGAGGACCTGGCCGTCGCACCCGGGGCCCGCGCCGATGCCGATGGCCGGCACCCTCAGGCGCTTGGTTATCTCCGCGGCCAGCTCGGCGGGCACGCACTCCAGCACCACCGCGCAAGCTCCCGCGCTTTCCAGCGCGAGCGCTTCGGCGAGGATGCGCTCGGCGTCCTCCGGGCGTCGGCCTTGGACCTTGTAGCCGCCCAAGCGGTGGAGCGCCTGAGGCGTCAGCCCGATATGGCCCATCACGGGCACGTTGACCTTCACGATTTCCCTGACCGCGGGCGCCGCTTCCAGGCCGCCCTCCAACTTCACCGCGTGCGCCCCGCCTTCCTTAAGGAACCGCGCCGCGTTGCGCGCGGCGTCCTTGACGTCGAGCTCGTAGCTCATGTAGGGCATGTCGGCGACCAGCAGGGAGCGCGACAGTCCGCGCTTGACCGCCTTCACGTGATGGAGCATCTCGTCCATGGTGACCGGGAGGGTGTTCTCGTAGCCCAGCTTCGTCATGGCGACGGAGTCGCCGACCAGGACCACGTCCACGCCCGCCTCTTCGGCGAGGCGCGCGGTCGGATGGTCGTAGGCGGTGATCATCGCGATCTTGAGCCCCTTGCGCTTCATGTCCAGGAGCGTCGCGACGGTGACCGGCTTGCGGACGTCCGCGAGGGGGCCCGCGGCGCGTTCCGGAACTGCTGTCGCCTTTTCGGCCATGAGGGCATTCTAACAATTCCCGACGGCGGGGGGAAGCGTTCGCGCCGGGCGCGCGCCGGTCAGCGTCGGGGGGGCGGCGTTATTTTCACGAACGTCGAGATTTTATCCTGGAGCTTGTCGAAGTCGATGGGTTTCTGGATGTAGGCGTCGGCGCCGTTGGCGATGGCTTTTTCCACGTCCTTGCCCTGGCCCATCGCGGTGAGCATGATGACCGGGGTGGCCTTGGTCTTCGGGTCGGTCTTGAGGTAGTGGCACGTGTCGAAGCCGTCCATGCCCGGCATGCGGATGTCGAGGAGGATCAGATCGGGGCGCTTGTCGCGGGCCAGATTCAGGCCGGTCGGGCCGTCCGGCGCGGAGAGGACGTCCAGTCCGAGGTTTTCCAAAGTCAAGGCGATGATCTCTCGGATCGCAGGATCATCGTCCACATGGAGGACGAGTGGTCTCTTGCGTCCGTTGGAAAATCCGAACATGACGAATTTATATCATTATCGAGGCGGCCGAATGGAGGCGTACGGTCCCGGGCGGCGGCTTCATGGCCGCCAACAGGGCGCGGACGGTCTTGCGGCCTGCGAGCGTCCACCGAGGCGCGACGTCGGCCAGCGGCGCCAGCGCGAACGCGCGCGACGCCATGAGAGGATGCGGGACGCTCAGCCAGGGAGTGCGCAGGCGCGTGCGGCCGTATGCGACCAGGTCCACGTCGAGAGGGCGTTCGCCCCAGCGCGGGCCGGCGCGGCGGCCGTGCGCGGCCTCCAGGATCTTCGCCTCGAGGAGCAGGCCCATCGGCGTGCGCGTCGTGGCCAGGCGCACGGCCTGGTTGAGGTACGGACGCCGGCTGGGGCCGACGGGCGCGGTCTCATAGACGCGGGAGACGGCGGCGACCGTGACGCCGTCCCAGCGGCGGACGGCGGCGACGGCGCGGCGCAAGGCGGCGGCGCGGTCGCCCACGTTGCCTCCCAGGAGGAGCAGGGCCGCGACTTTCACCGGGAGCGCGCGGCGTGGCGCCGGTCGAGGCGGTGGAGCGCGGCCACGACGGCGGCGCAGAGGGCGAGCGCGGCGACGTTGGCGGCCCAGCCCTCGAACACGGTGTCGTGGCCGGGCCCGCCGAAGGCGCCCGCGTCGCACAGCATGTACGTGCGCGCCGCCGGATCGTGCCAGCGCGTGAGCAGCGCGCCGATCTTGCGCGGCAGGCCGCCCTCATACACGAGCAAGGTCCACAGCAGCCAGAACAGCGCGCCGACGACGACTTGGCAGGCGATCAGCACCGTGGCGAGGTGGACGGGGTCGTAGCGCGGCTCGGCGTCGTCTTCCTTCTCGTCGAAGAGGGCGTTCCAGCGCCTCCAGAGAGAAGCGGCGGTCACCGCAGGCCCATCATGTCGAGCATGTCGTACAGGCCGGGCTTCTTGCCGACGGTCCAGAGCGCGGCTTCCAGCGCCCCGCGCGCGAACGCGTCGCGCGACTCGGCGCGGTGCGCCAGCGTCAGGCTTTCGTCGAAGCCGGCGAAGGTCAGCGCGTGCTCGCCGACCACGTCGGCCAGGCGCAGCGACGCGGTCGGCACGGCCGCGTCGTCGGCGCGGCCCTCGCGCACGGCCTGCGCCAGGCGCAGCGCGGTGCCGGACGGCGCGTCCTTCTTGCCCTTGTGGTGCGTCTCCACGATGGCGGCGTCGTAGCCGGGCAGGCGGCGCGCCGCCTCGGCCGCCAGGTGCAGCGTCAAGGTCATGCCGCGGCTGAAGTTGGGCGCGGCGAACACGGGAACCTTTTTGGCGGCGGCCGCCAGCTGGGCGCGCTGGACGACGGTGAGCCCCGTCGTGCCGGTGACGAACGCCGTTTTGCGCCGCGCGCAGGCGGCCGCGAAGCGCACGCACGACTCCGGCGTCGTGAAGTCGACGGCGACGCGCACGGCGCCGGCCTCGTCCTCGAACTCCTCGGCGCGCGCGCGGTCCACGCGCGCCACCAGTTGGAAGCGGGGATCGGTCGCCGCGAGCGCGGCGACGCGCGAGCCCGTGCGTCCGGTGGCGCCGATGACGGCGATCTTCAGAGGTTGAATCATCGTCAAATCCTGCCTCCAAGGGGAGTCGAACCCCTCTCTCGGCCTTGAAAGGGCCACGTCCTAACCGATAGACGATGGAGGCGAAAATCGAAAAACCGTGAGCCCGGTGGGATTCGAACCCACGACCCCTCGCTTAAAAGGCGAATGCTCTACCCCTGAGCTACGAGCTCTAAAATCGCGACATTGTAGCAAAAAACATTTTGCATCGTTGAAGAACACCAGCAGAGGCATTGCGCCATCGGGCCACGGGTTCAATTGTAAACAGGTGCGTGGTGCTCGATTGGTGCCCATGCACCATGTGATGTCCGATGAAGATGCATCAAATCGGGCGGGGAGATGTTGGCGTTTTCCGTCGTGGATGTGAGAACGGTGCGGTGGCTTTCCCTAGTAAGGACGAACTCAATCTTCATAGGTATTCCCGCAACTCGAACACCTTGGAAATTCGTTTGCCGTCCCAATCGTAGACCATGTGCCGCTCCTGGCGGCAGTGGCTGAGCGACGGGGGCCGGAAGACGGCGGCGCATTCGCCGCCGTCGCGGCGGACGCTATCGTAGGCGATCCCGTGGGACGCGGCCTTGCGCAGCTTGAGGGCGAGCTCTTGGGAGGCCGAGTAACTGGCGCGGCTGTAGACCTTGGCAAACCGTTTGGCCATGCCGCGTATGTCATGAAGATCGGCGTCAAGGTTGGCCGTCAGCACCCGCATCTCCAATCTCATCGGGGCCTCCTTGGTGCGCCGCATGAACTTCTCTCGGTGGAAGCGGCTTTCCTCAACGGCCGTTTCGATCTCCCGGGCGGCGTAATAGACGCCGAAGCCGCCGTCGCTGAAACGGCTGCCTTCGGGACTGCGGTAGGCGAAGGCCGCCATGATGTATTCGCCGCCCCGTCCGGTCGCGCGGTCTCCGGGGGGGACTAAGCTGATTTCCCCGCGCTCCTGGCGCATCCGTTCGTTGGTCATCATCTCCAGTTGTTCGATCGTCTCGCGGTCTTCGGGATCGGCGACGCGGTCGAAGAGGCGCTCCTCCGGGTAGCGCGTGGGGATGATGCGCCAGCACGGCTTCCAGGATACGCGCCTGACCGGGGCGTTCACGCCCATCCGCCTCGTTGCGCGTCCAGATACTGCCGCACGACGAAGAGGTCGCTGACGCGGCCGGAGAGCATCCGCTCAGCCGCCGACTTGCCCCCGAATATAGCCGCGTCGTTAGGCTTCTTGATCCAGGCGTCGGCGGCGGTCTCTTGGGGGAGCAGGATGTTCAGCGACTTGAAAATACCCAGGATGTAGGAGATGCGTTCCAGAGTGTCCATCGTCAGGCGCCCGCCCTGGTCCTGCTTCCACTTGAAGAACGTCGACCTTGCCGTGACGCCCAGCAACCTCATCTGCTCCTCCACGTTCAGGTCCCAGCGTTCCGCGATTTTGAAAAACGTCCGCAGCGCCGGACCCGACGCGGTCCGCGGATCAACCTTGCCCGTCAGAGCCGCGGTGGCCATGGCATTCTCCTTGTCGAGGTCCATCCATCGGGAATATTGTAAGTCCATATATGGACTTTGTCAAGGCTATTTGGACTTTTGACAGGGCTGGACGCGGCGGCTCTCGTCGGGGCGGGCGCTATTTCGGGGGGCGGGTGCCGGGCGGGCGGCCGAGGTGCTTGAAGAGGACGGCGGCGGCCGACTTGATCTTCGCTTCGTCGACGTCGAGGTCGGAGCCGACGGCCTTGAAGGCCGAGACGAGGGATTCCGTCGCGACGTGGCCCGCGGCGCCCGGCGCGTGGGGGCAGCCGCCGGCCGCGCCCGCCGAGGCTTCGAAGCCGGTGACGCCGAAGGTCTTCCAGGCGACGATCGCGTTGGCGGTCGCGCGGCCGAAGGTGTTGTGGAAGTGCAGGAACACGGCGTTTTTGGGCACGTGCTTGAGCAGGAGGAAGAGGAGCTTGCGGACCTCGTCGGGCGAGGCTTTGCCGGTCGTGTCGCCGATGGAGAATTCGCTTACGCCCAGGCCGGAGAGCGCCTGGACGACCGCCGCGGTCCGCTCCGGTTGGACGCGGCCCTCGTACGGGCACCAGAACGCGGCCGAGACGCAGCCGCGGACCGGCAGGCGCGCGGCGCGGGCGCGCAGGACGAGGGGCCGCAGGCGCTCGATCGAGTCCTTGATCGAGTTCTTCGCGGTCTTGCGGCT
>CAIQSZ010000251.1 GCA_903874575.1 uncultured Elusimicrobia bacterium | reverse complement strand
GAGTTCACGTGCTTCTTGGCGATGGAGACCACCAGGCGCAGGTTCGCCTTGATGAGCTTCAGCTTGTCCTCGAGGATGGTGTCCTCGAGGCGGATGATCTTGTCGTTGAGCTCCAGGAACTTGTCGACGGGAATCGGCAGGGTGTTCTGGATGCGCTGGAGGCGGTCGACGACCGCGTCCATGTTCTCCATCGCGGCCTCGACGGCGGTGGGCGCGTAGCCGGTCTTCGCCTTGAAGGCGGCCTCGCGCATGTCGCCCTTCTTGACCTGGGCCGCGTAGCTGCGCATCTCCTCGTGGGAGCAGCCGTAGCGCTTCTGATAGCGCTCCATCTCGTCGCGGCACTCCTCGATCTTCGCGGCCAGGTTCTTGATCTTGTTGGTCAGGCGCTTGATCTTGTCCTGGTTGAGGTTCAGGCTGACGATGCGCAAGATGACCAGCTTGTTGATGGCCTCGATCTTCTTCTGGAGCTTGATCCGCCGCTGCGGCTTCAGCTTCGGGTTGTCCAGCTTCGCGCGGACCGCGGCCATCTGCTTCTCGGCCTTCGCGATGGACTGCGCCACCGACTTCATCTTGCGCCGCATCCCGGAAAGCTCGGCGTTCGTCTTGCGCCCGCGCGGCATGAGCTCCTTCGGGGTCATCTCCTGCGCCTCGATGAGCGTCTCCCACGAGCGGATCTCGCGCATCGTGACCGGGGACTCCAGCACGAGCATGCGCAGCTCCTTCTCGCGCTCGCGGACGTTGCGCGCCAGCGTGACCTCCTCCTCGCGGTTGAGCAGGGGCACGCGGCCCATCTCCGACAGGTACATGCGGATCGAGTTCGAGATGTCCGACGAGCCGCCCCAATCCTCTGAAAAGCGCTCGCGCTGGGGCACGGGCCGCTCGGTCTCGGGCTTCTTGCGGTCCACCAGCTCGATGCCGAGGTCCTCGAGCGCGGTCATCAGCTCGTCGACTTCCTCCGTCTTCATGTTCGCGACCGAAACCGTACGGCTGATCTCCTCCAGGGTCAGATATCCGTGTTCCTTCCCAAGGTCGATCAGATTCTTCATCGCCTGGCTCGTCTGAATGGCCATAAGTCTCCTCTGCGTCAGCGCTTCGTGCCCTTCAATTCCACGACGAGCCGCTGGTACTCGTCGCGCAGGCCGGCGTCCACGGGGCGGCCCGCCCCCCCCATCGAAAGAACGAGAGGCTCGATCTCCTTGAGCCGCTTGAGACGCGCGCGCTTGTCCAGCTCCGCGCGCAAAACGCCCGCCGGATCGTCGTAGCCCAGCTCGTCGGCGAGCAGGCGCGAGACGACCGCGGCTTCGGCCGGAGGCAGCGCGCCCAGAAGGCGCGGGCCCCAGCCCTTGTCGTACGGCCCGGCGCCGCGCAGGTTCAGCAGGATGAGGCGCGCGGCGCCGGATTCGAAAGCGTCCTCGGGAACGTCCTTGGCCGCGGCGGGCGCCTTGAACGCGATCCCCAGGAGCTTGAGGTCCGAGGCGGAGACCTCCGCGGGACGGGCCGGCGCGGCGCGAGGCGGCGCGGGCGGCGCGACGGCCCGGCGGCGGGACTGCGGGACGCCCTTGCCCGCGGCGCGGCGCAAGGACTCCTCGTTGACGCCCAAGCGGGAAGCCAGCCGCCGCACCCACTCGTCCTTGAGCACCTCGTCGGGGCACTGGACGATGGTCGCCATCACGTCCTTGGCGACGGCGGACTTCGCCTCCGGCGTGAGCTCCCCCGCGCGCCGGACCAGAAGCTCGGTCTTGAACGCGACCGGATCGAGCGCCTCCTCGAGCGCGCCTTCGAAGGCGGCCAGGCCCTTGGCGTGGAGGAACTCGTCGGGGTCCTTGCCCTCGGGCACGGTTGCCACGCGCACGGCCAGCCCCGCCGCCAGCGCGACCTCGGCGCCGCGCACCGCGGCGTTCTGGCCGGCGGCGTCGGCGTCGAACACGATGAGCGCGGATTCGGCGTAGCGCTTGATCAGCGCGGCCTGCTCGGGCGTGAGCGCGGTGCCCAGCGGGGCGCACGCGGATTTCAGTCCGTGCTGATGCGCCGCGATCACGTCCATGTAGCCTTCCATGAGGTGGGCGCGGCGCGTCTTGCGCACGACGGCGGCGCCCTCGAACAGGCCGTACAGCACGCGGCCCTTCGAGAACACGGAAGACTCGGGAGAGTTGAGGTACTTCGGCTCGCCGTCGCCGAGGGTGCGTCCGCCCAAGCCCACGGCCGCGCCTTTGGCGTCCCGGATCGGAAACATCAGGCGGTCGAAGAAGTAGTCGCGCAAGGTCCCGTCGGGGCGCTTGGCGGCCAGCCCCGCCTTCAGCAGGACGTCGGGCTCGAAGCCCTTCGCCGACGCGGCGGCGGCCAGATTGCCTTGGCGCGGCGCGTAGCCGAGGACGAACTCCTCGACCGAGGCCTTGCTGAGCCGCCGCGCGCGGACGTACGCGCGCGCCGCCTCGGCCGCCGGGTCCTTCAGCAGGAGCTCATGGTAGTGCGCGGCGGCGAACTCCAGCGCCTCCTTCATGCGCAGGCGTTCCTTGTCCTGGGGCGAGAGCGCCTGCGCGGGCTCCACCTTGACGCCGGCGCGCGCGGCCAGCCGCTCGGCGGCCTCGACGAAGGACAGGTTCTCGATCTTCATCACGAACGAGAACGCGTCCCCGCCCTCGCCGCAGCCGAAGCAGTGGTAGGTCTGCCGCTCCGGGCTGACGATGAACGACGGCGTGCGCTCCTGGTGGAACGGGCAACGGCCCTTCATGTTGCGCCCCGCGCGGCTCAATTGGACGTGCTCCCCCACCAGCTCGACGACGTCGAGCCGCGAACGGATCAATTCCAACGTCTCCGGCGGGATCATGGCCACGACGCGGGGTCTCCGTGGGACGGTCGATAAAAGCGGGTCCGCGCCGGTCGTCTCGGACCGGCGCGGACCCTGGTACGTCCCGATCAAGGGACGCGGCGGCGCTTGGCGCGCCGCTGCTTGCGGCGGGCTTCGGCGGCCTTGAGCTTGCGCTTCACGGCGGGCGAGGCGTAGTGCTCGCGGCGCTTGACTTCCTTCAGCACGCCGTTGCGCTCGCACTCCCGCTTGAAGCGGCGAAGAGCCTCCTCGAGACCCTCGCCTTCACGCAGTTTAACGAAAACCATTAATGACTCACCACCTTTCCGTCGTCGGAACTGAGTTCGAAACCGTTCATCCCGGAGGCCACTGCATCGCTCGGCCGCCGAGAAGATGATAATGGAGGTGCTCGACCGACTGTCCCGCGCCGCGCCCGTTGTTGGTCACCAGACGGAACGACGTCAGGCCCTCCCGCTCGGCGAACCGCGCCGCCGTTCTCTGCAGGTGCCCCAGCAGAGACGCGTCGGCGTCCGTCGACGCGCTCAGGCTCCCGAGATGCCGCTTCGGAACCACGAGCACGTGCGTCGGAGCCTGAGGACTGACGTCCTTGAAGACCAGCGCTTGCTCGTCCTCAAGGACGATCTGGGCGGGAATCTCGCGTCGGACGATGCGACAGAACAGACAATCGGCCATCAACTCTAGGACGATTATATCCTTGATGGGGCCCGCCCGGCAAGACCCAACCCGGTCTCCCGGGCGCTTGGAAGGCCCCCGCGGGTCTATTAAAACCCGCGGGGGCGCGACCGGTCCTATCCCAAGTCCGACGGCTTAGGGAGCCTGGGGTTTTTCCTTGATCGTCAGGTCGTTTTTCACGGACTTGACGCCCGAGACCTTCCAAGCTTCCCAGGACGCCTTGGCGCTGGTCATGAAGTCCGGCGCTTCGCCCGTCAGCGAGACCACGCCGGCGTTCGTCGTCACGCCGAAGTCGGCTTTGCGCAAGGCCTTGCTCTTGGCGAAGGTCTTCTTCACGCGCGCGGTGACGACCTCGTCTTTATCCTCCACGGCCTCGCGCCGGGAGGGCGCCACGACCTGGAGCTCGTTCTT
>CAIQSZ010000250.1 GCA_903874575.1 uncultured Elusimicrobia bacterium | reverse complement strand
CCTGCTCGCGACCCCGAAAAATCCGGGCTCTCCGCCCGTCGCGCCGGCCGAGGCCGCTCCCGCGCTGTCGATCCCGGGGCTGGAGGGCAAGCCTCTCGGCCTGGCGGACTTCAAGGGCAAGGTCGTCCTGGTGGACTTCTGGGCGACCTGGTGCGATCCGTGCAGGGAAGAAATCCCCGGGCTGGTGAAGCTCAACGCCAAGTACAAGGAGCGGGGCTTCGTCGTCTTCGGCGTGTCGATGGACGAGGATGGAGAGAGGGCCGTGCGCAAGTTCATGCGGAAACAGCCCATCGACTATCCGATCGGCCTCAACAGCGGCGAGCGCGCTCCGACGGGCTGGCTGGTGCCCGGCCTGCCGACGGCGTACCTGATCGGCCGCGACGGCGCCGTGCTCAAGCGCTGGTTCGGCGAGAAGGACCTGCCCGAGGTCGAGATCCTCGTCGAAGCCGCCCTTGCGGGAAAATAGCGCCGCGCTCCTGTTGGCCGCCGCCCTGGCCGCGCCGGCCGCGGCGGCCGTGGATCTGTTCCCGCGCCCCAACGAGATATTCCCCGTCCTGGTCGCCGACCCGCGCCATATCCAGCTGTCCGCGTCCTATTACCGCCTGGAAGGCCGCGACCTCTCCGACGTCGCCCTCGGCCACGCCTGGGGACTGACCCGGTGGCGCTCCGGCGCCCTGCAGGACTGGCTGTGGGAAGCCGACGTGGAAGGCATGGCCTACTCGCGCTTCGCCTTGGGCGGCGGCGTCAACGAGTTCGAGACCGTGGACTTCTTCGCGGGCCTGCCGCTGACCGCGCGGCGCGGCGACGTGTCGTTCAAGACGTCGCTGTTCCATGAAAGCTCGCACCTGGGCGACGACTACATCCGCCGCACCGGCTCCACCGGCTACCGCTATTCGACCGAGGGCGTGAACGCGCGGGCCGCCGTCGACCTCCTGCCCGTCCTCAGACTCTACGCGGGCGCGGCCTACCTCCTGCACACCGTTCCCTCGCCGGATCGCTGGTCCGCGCAGGCCGGACTGGAACTGACCTCCGAGGATCTGCGCCTGTCGAAGGAGGTCCCGACGCGCCTGTTCCTGGCCGAAGACCTTCAGTGTCGCGAGCGCGCGCGCTGGAACGCGGACTCCCGCCTCGTCGGCGGCGTGAAGATCGGCTTTAGCCAATCCCCGTCGCGGGCGCTACGCGTGCAGGCGGGCTGGTTCTACGGCCACAGTTCCTTCGGGCAATTTTACGCCCGCCGCGAGCGACGGCTGGACCTGTCGATCTCCTTGGAACTCTGACAGCGTACGTTTTTCCTTGCGTTTCGGGCTGGGTGCTGTTAACCTACTTTCGATGACTGCCATTCAGGTCACTGGCCGGGCACATTCATATGTGAAAACGTATTGGTGCGCAGGGATCGGCCTAATCGGTTTATTCAACTGCATAGGGCATGCTCATGCAGACGCGCCCAATACCGCAGCCGTTTCCTGCATCGATCATCCTGAGCAGCAACCGGCCATATCGACAGAACTCCAGACTATCGTCAGCGCGGACCAAGCCGACCGGCAAGTATCCCCCGATAGAATCAACTGGGCAGTAGTTGGTCCTCGCGATCGGGAGCGCCATGCTCGCGTTGCCGAGATCGTTGCCGGAGGCTGTCTGAAAGACGCCAGGGACTTCGCGGCCGCAGCGCTCGTGTTTCAGCACGGCGAAACGGCGGACGACGTCTACCAGACCTTCCTTTGGGCTAAAAAAGCGGTCGATCTCGGCGATTCGAGTCGAAGATGGCTGACGGTCGCGGGTCTCGATCGCTATCTGGTTCGGACTGGACGCAAGCAGCTGTTTGCCACTCAATACGGCAAAGATACGAGCAATCCCTGCTGGTGTCTCGAGCCCGTCGAAAGCACGTTTCCTGACGGCGAGCGCGTCATCTGGGCAAATCTCAGTCTTGATCAAGCCTTGGGTCGATTAAAATCGGACCTCAATCAAGGGCAAAGAGTATGTGATGAAGTTCAATATTGCCATCACGATCTAAAGGCCACTCCAGCCGGATCAGTCTCCGGATTCTGGTAAAGATAGGCCCGCCGTTCAATAAGCGACCACCGCTTGGTCGAAGGCCGCGATTGCGTGAGAACGCTTTCGCGGCCGTTTATTTTTTGGCGATCGTCGGCCGGTACGCGGCGATGTCGATCATTCTGCTTTGCATAAAATCCCCGTGAACCGGTAAGTGCAACACTTTGGCGGAAGGCTTCCGCTGCCGTCTGTATCCCAGGCACTTCATTGGTAAGCCGCTAATCCAGTACTTGTCTTATTGGCCTGATCCGGCGAGACCATCGCGAAGTCGGTCTTGTTTGGCAATTGCCTAGGGGACCGGCCGGGGCGCAACGCCCATCATGTGCGAGAGCGCCTTGTGCAGTTCGTCGTAATGCCCGCCACCATAGACGACGAGGACACGCCGGCGCTTGGCGAGGATGGCGGCGATTTGCCGGCCGAGGAAGGCGTCGCGAACGCGCACTGAGGCGCGCGCGACTCGCCCGATGCCCGAGTCGCCCGGGGTCCAAACCTCCTTTGCGAACGGGACCGTGCGGAAGTACTCGTCGCCCGACACGTCGCGCGTGACGAGGAAGCCCCTCAGCCGGCCGGTCATCGCCTCGTAGTGGCGCTGGAGTTCCTCGCCGTCGTGGAAAGCGGACGCGACGCCGTGCTGCCTCTCGAAGTCGGGCGCGAGGAGTGCAAAGATTTGGTCGAAGCTCTTCGTCTTCCATTCGGGGTCGTTGGCGGAGCGAAGGTCGTAACCGACCATCGAGCGTAGGATCCAATGGGTCTCGACGTCCTCGACGGAGACGCCGACGCGGCGCAAGGCGGCGAAGGAGTCTCGGAATTCCATCTCGCCGTGGACGACAGTGGCGCCCGCCTTGTCGGCGAGTTGCATCGCCACGCACGGCTCTGGCTTCGCGTCCGGCCCTCGGGAATGGAACATCGCCATCTCCGCCTGAGAGCAGCGCGCGTCGCGGGACGGCTCGCGCTCGACGACGACGGCCTCGGGCGCGAATCCGCCGTCGACGAACGCCCGCTCAACGAGAACGATCGAGGCGGGACTGCCGTGGTCGGCGGCGACGAACTCCAACGCGCGGTCGCCGTCGTCGAAGATGAAGGCTGCATTCTTGGTGCTGCCGTCGCGCGCGTCGACGATCAGCGTGTCATCGAATACGTAGGTCTTTCCGGCGGCGCAGGGGCCAGTCGCGGTGGACGTGAGGACGGCGGCGATCAGCACGGCGCGGAGGCGAGGGGCGGGCAGCGTGGCGATGTCGATCATTGTGCTTTGCAGAAAATCCAAATTCCCGCTCTTTCATCAAGGACGCCAATCTCTTTAGTTTCTATCGAAGCTAATGCATCAACATCCATCAAGGAAATCTTTTTTTCTGATAACGTGGATTGCCTTTTAATATCGATTCGTCCCCCCGAAAGGTCCAAATGAGTTCCGTTTCGTCGCAGGCCGAACCCGTATAAGCCGTTGTAGAGCTTGAAAACATTCTCGATCGAAACTTTCGGATCGCTATACTTCAAATCATCGAAAGAAATTACTTTCCCGTCTTTCTTGACGATGTATTGTCGTCCAACGGTTTCCATTCCGTCCTTCAAAACGATCTTGCCCGACCAAATCTTTTTCCTTTCACCTGCTGCGCCCCGTTTTAACGTGCGATCATACGAAGAAGCCGAGCAAGGTTTAGGAAACAACACGAACATGAGCGAGAAGACGGCAAGAACTTGTTTCATGGCACTTCTCCAATTGGAGCAGATTGTACAGTGCCGCCCAGGATAAGGCGACACGGATTTTAGTCAGCGTCGTTTTTGTGCGATCAACCCGACGCTTTCGCGGCCGTCGAGTCGGATGTCAGGAGGGAATTCGGGGCGAGGGAACGTGCCCAGCTTTTCAATGGTGAAATCAGCCTTCAAGAAGACGCGCCGTAGTGTCGTCTCCTCAAGCAGATGCATCAGGCGCGGCAGCAAGCTCGCGCGCTTGGGATCGTGCGCGCCCACGTTCTCTACGATTCCCGGCCACGGTTCGCCGGCTCTGACCCGTGCTTTGTAAATTGGGAGGAATTCCCGGGCGGTTCCGATGAAAGGAGTCTCTCCGACGATGAACGCTTTGCCTCCGGGAGCCAGCCACCGCATGATCCTGGCTGCGGACCGTTCGATCGTGGGGCCGTCAAAAAAGTGCATGACGCGGCAGACGAGCACGGCTCCAATGCTTCCATCCGCGAAATCAATCTTATCCGGGAAGTCTCCGGACAGCAAGGTCAGGCGTTCCCTAGTGCTCCGCGGGTGCGCGATCCAATAGAATCCTAAGATGCCTGCCATCGATGTCGTTGGCGATCATCCTGGCGCCGTTGGCCAGCGCGACCAGGCTCGCGACGCCGTAAGCCGCGCCGACGTCCAGGCACGGTCCGGGCGCGGCGGGCGCAAAGTCGGCGAACGCCATGGAATATGGGTCCAGGGTCGACGTCATATAACCCATGTTGTTGAGCGTCTTGATGAAGCCATTCGGCTCGGCTACGGGCATTTCCGTGGAAGCGTCTGAGATGTCGCTCATCGTATGTATGTGGATTTTATCATATGAGATTTTTACGATCGTCGAGGGGCCTAAACAGCTTGGAGGCAGGTTCGCCTGGCACGCTCTCAATAGCCCTAGGCTTATTGATGCCTACGCGATCCGGCATCAGCATCTTGACTAAATCGGTCTATCATGATACTGTAGTAGCATGGTAAAACAAGAAGACGCTGCGGCCGGACGCCGCGCGCTCTACGAGGCGGTCCTGGCGCTGGAGGCCCCCGCCGACGCCGCCGCCTTCTTCGCCGACCTGTGCACCCCCGCCGAGTTGGACGCGCTCGCGGGGCGCTGGAAAGTCGCCCGCCTTCTCGACCGGGGCCTGCCCTACCGCGAGATTTCGGAGATGACGGGCATCAGCACCGCGACCGTCACGCGCGTGGCGCGCTGCCTGACCTACGGACGCGACGGCGGCTACCGCCGCGTCCTCGATCTCCGCTCGGGAGGGACCCGTGGTCGTTAAAGAGAAGGAACGTCTCGCCGTCGCCGTCCAGAAGTCCGGCCGCCTCTACGAGAAGTCCATAGCCCTGCTGTCCCAGTGCGGCCTGACCTTCGACTCCGTGAAATGGAAGGAGAAGCTGATTCTGCGCTGCTCCGACTTTCCCGTGGACCTGATGATGGTCCGCGACGACGACATCCCCGAGTACGTGGCCAGCGGCATCTGCGAGATGGGCATCGTCGGCCAGAACGTGCTGGAGGAGCGCAACCGCTCCGAGGCCGACGGCGGCTCCGGCATCGAGGTCCTGCGCGAGCTCGGCTTCGGCCGCTGCCGTCTGTCCGTCGCGGTCCCGGCGTCCGCGCCGTACGAAGGGCCGAGGTCGCTCGACGGCAAGCGCATCGCCACCTCGTACCCGGGCCTGCTCGGCGCCTACCTCAAGGCGCAAGGCGTGTCCGCCGAGATCGTCAAGCTCAAGGGTTCGGTCGAGATCGCGCCGTCCCTGCACATCGCCGACGCGGTGTGCGACCTGGTTTCCACCGGTTCGACCCTGCACTCCAACGGCCTGCGCGAGACGCAGACCGTGTTCGAAAGCCAGGCCGTCCTCATCGGCACGCGCCGCGCCCTGCCCGCCGTCGTCGTCGAGGCCCGGCGCAAGGCGCTGATCCGCATCGACGGGGTGCGCAAGGCCGCGCGCTCCAAGTACATCATGATGAACGCTCCGAAGTCCGCCCTCCCCGCCATCCAGAAGATCCTGCCCGGCATGGAGGAGCCGTCCATCATGCCGTTGGGCACCTCCGGCGAACGCATCGCCATCCACGCCGTGGCCCCCGAGAACGTGTTCTGGGAAACCATGGAGAAGCTCAAGGCCGTGGGCGCCAGCTCCATCCTGGTCCTGCCCATCGAAAAGATCATCGCGTGAACATCCTCGACTGGAGCCGTCTGCCGCCGGCCGGACGCGCCCTCGCGCTCGCGCGCCCGGCCGAGGCGCACGACGCCGAACGGCGCGCGAAGGTCGCGGACATCTTGAAGGCCGTGCGCGAGCGAGGCGACGCCGCCGTGCGCGAATTCGCCAAGCGCTTCGACGGCGCGGAACCGGGAGCGCTGACCGTGCCCGCGGCCGAGCTGGACGCCGCCTGGGCGTCCATCGCCGACGAAGAGCGCGCGGCGCTGACCTCGGCCGCCGCCCGCATCGAGGCGTTCCATAAGGCGCAGCTGCCGGCGGCGGTCCGCGTGGAAACCGAAGCGGGCGTGACGTGCGAGCGCCGCTGGCTGCCGCTGGACACCGTCGGCCTGTACGCCCCCGGAGGCTCCGCCCCGCTGGTCTCCACCGTCCTGATGGTGGGCATCCCCGCCCGCCTGGCCGGCTGTCCCCGCCGGGTGCTGGCCACTCCCGCCGGCAAGGACGGGAAGATCGACGCCCGCCTGCTGGCGGCCGCGAAGCTGGTCGGCGTCACCCAGGTGATCCGCGCGGGCGGGGCGCAGGCCGTCGCCGCCCTCGCCTACGGCACCGAGTCCGTGCCCAAGGCCGACAAGATCTTCGGCCCCGGCAACGCCTGGGTCGCCGAGGCCAAGCGCCAGGCCGCCGAGGACCCCGCGGGCGCCGCCCTGGACCTGCCCGCGGGCCCCTCCGAGGTGTTGGTCGTGGCCGACGACTCCGCGCGCCCCGATTTCGTCGCCTCCGACCTCCTGGCGCAGGCCGAGCATGGCGCGGACTCCCAGGTCCTGCTGGTCTCCCCGTCGCGCGCGCTGCTGGACGCCGTCGCAGCCGAGCTGGAACGGCAGCTGTCCGATCTGCCGCGCGCGAAGATCGCGCGCGCCGCGCTGGCCCACGCGCGGCTCATCCTGACGGGCGGGCTCGACGAGGCGCTCGCGGTCTCGGAGGCGTACGCGCCCGAGCACCTGATCCTGCAGACGCGCGAGGACGAGGCGCTGGCCGCGCGCGTGCGCCGCGCCGGCGCCGTCTTCCTGGGTCCTTGGTCGCCCGAAGCCGTCGGTGATTACGCGAGCGGCCCCAACCACGTCCTTCCGACGGGCGGCGCCGCGCGCGCCTTCGGCGGCCTGGGCCTGGAGAGCTTCCTGCGCCCGGTCACCTTCCAGCGCCTGACGAAAGCGGGGCTGAGGGCCGTCGCGTCCGACGTGGAGGTCCTGTCCCGCGTCGAGGGCCTGGATGCGCACGGCCGCTCGGTGCTTCTGAGAAAGTCATGAGCGTCCTCGATCTGGCGCGGCCGCACCTGCGCGGCGTGGAGGCGTACAAATCGGCGCGTTCGCTGGCGACCGAGGGCGCGATATTTTTGGACGCCAATGAGTCTCCCCGCGTCCTGTCCGACGACGCGGCGCTGAAGGGCATGAACCGCTACCCCGCGCCCCAGCCGCCCGCGATCGTGCGGGAGGCCGCGCGCTACTACGGCGTCCCCGCCGAGCGGCTGGTCGTCACGCGCGGCGCCGACGAGGGCATCGACCTGCTGACGCGCGCCTTCGTGGAGCCGGGGCGCGAGGAGATTCTGGTCACGCCGCCGACCTACGGCGTGTACGCGATCGCGGCGCGCCTGCACGGCGCCCGCGTCTGCGAGGCGCCGTTGGACGCCGCGCGCGGCTTCGCGCTGGACCCCGCGCGCGTGCTCTCGTCCGCGAAGTCCGGCCCGGTGAAGCTGGTCTTCGTCTGCCGCCCGAACAACCCCACCGGGACCGGCGTGCCCCTGGAAACAGTCGAGGCGCTGGCCAAGGAGCTGACCGAAAGGGCGCTCGTCGTCGTCGATGAGGCTTACCTGGAATTCTCCGGCGCTTCGTCCGCGACCGGCCTGCTGGAGCGTTACCCTAATATCGCGGTGCTCAAGACGCTGTCGAAGGCCTGGGGGCTGGCCGGCGCGCGCTGCGGCTTTCTCATCGCCGACCCGTCGGTGACGGCGCTGATGCAGATCGTGCGGGCGCCGTACCCGATCAGCGCCGCCGCCGCGCGCGCGGTCGAGGCCGTGTTCGACGCGCCGGGCGAGAAGCGGATGCGCCGCTCGGTGGCCGGGACACTCTCCGAGCGCGCCCGCCTCATGGCCGCGTTCGCGCGCCTGCCCTGCGTGACCGAGGTCCTGCCGACCGAGGCGAACTTCTTCATCGCGAAGTTCGCCGACAAGGACGCGGCTCTGGCGGCCTTGCGCCGACGGGGCATCATCGTGCGCGACCGCGGCAGCGAACCCGGGCTGGCCGGCGGCGTCCGCATCACGATCGGAACGGCCGGCGAAAACTCTAAACTATTGGCCGGACTGGAGAAGCTCTGATGGCCGAAGGCTCGCTCAAGAAGATACTGTTCGTGGACCGCGACGGCACCCTCATCGCCGAGCCCCCCGACCGCCAGATCGACTCCGTCGAGAAGTTCGCGCTCCTTCCGGGCGTCATCGCCGCCCTGCTCGCCCTGCGCGACGCGGGCTGGCGGCTGGTGATGGTCAGCAATCAAGACGGACTGGGGAGCAAGAGCTATCCGCGCAAGAAGTGGAACGTGGTTCAGACTTTGCTGATGGGCATACTGGAATCGCAGGGCCTGGAGTTCGACGCCGTTCTCGTCTGTCCGCACCGGGATTCGGACCGTTGCGAATGCCGCAAGCCCCGGCTCGGCCTGCTGAAGAAATACCTGGCCGACCCGGGCTGGGACCGGGAAAAATCGGTCGTCGTCGGCGACCGCGGCACGGACTTGGCCCTCGCGAGGAACATGGGCATCCGCGGGATCAAAATGGGAAATTGGGCCGATATCTCCAAATCCCTTTTGAACCGGCGCCGCACGGCGCGCGTGGATAGAAACACCAAGGAAACCCGCGTCGCGGTTGAAGTGGACCTCGACGGGGACGGCGCCTCGAAGATCGCCACCGGCGTCGGCTTCTTCGACCACATGCTCGAACAACTCGCCAAGCACGGGGGCTTCGAGCTCCGCTTGTCCGTCGACGGCGACCTCCGCGTCGACGAGCACCACACCGTCGAGGACGTCGGCTTGGCCGTCGGGGCCGCGCTCAAGAAAGCGCTGGGCGACAAGATCGGCATCGGCCGTTACGGCTTCACCTTGCCCATGGACGAGACGCTCGCCCGCGCCGCGGTCGACCTGAGCGGCCGCGCGCACTTCGCGTTCAAGGGAAAGTTCCCGCGCGAGCGCGTGGGCGGACTGCCCACCGAGATGGTGCCGCACTTCTTCCGCAGTCTCGCCGACGCGCTGGGCGCGACCTTGCACCTGAGCGTGAGGGGCGAGAACGCGCACCACATGGTCGAAGCCTGCTTCAAGGCGGTCGCCCGCGCCCTGCGCCCCGCGCTGCGGACGAGCGGCGGCGGCCTGCCCTCGACCAAAGGGACGCTCTAGGATGATCGTCATCGTGGACACCGGCGGCGCCAACCTCGCCTCCGTGGTCCATGCCCTGGCCCGCTTGGGCGAGCGCGCGCAAGTCAGCGGCGACCCCGCGCGCGTGCGCGCGGCGCGGCGCGTCATCCTCCCCGGCGTGGGCGCGGCGCCCGAAGCCGCCAAGCGCCTGGCGGCCGGCGGCCTGGACGACGCGGTGCGCGCGCTGACCGTCCCGGTGCTGGGCATCTGCCTGGGCATGCAGCTGTTCTTCGCGGAGTCGGACGAAGGGCCCGCGAAAGGCCTGGGCCTCATCCCCGGAAGCATCCGCCGCATGGCGCCCGCGGGCCTGGCGGTCCCGCACATGGGCTGGAACGCGGTGGCGAGGACCGGCGCGTCCAGCGCCCTGCTCGACGGCGTCCCCGACGGGACGCACTTCTACTTCGTGCACTCGTACGCCGCGCCGATGGGCGCGTGGGTGGAGGCCGCCTGCGACTACGGCGGCCCCGTCCCCGCGGTCGTGCGGCGGGCGAACTTCCACGGCGCGCAGTTCCATCCGGAGCGTTCCGGCGACGCGGGCGCGCGCGTGCTGAGGAACTTCCTGGCCCTATGATCCTATACCCCGCTCTCGACCTTCTCGACGGCCGCGCCGTGCGTCTCACGCGCGGCGACTACTCCAAGGTCCGAGTGTACTCCGAGGACCCCGGCTCCGTGCTGGCGGGCTTCCGCGACGCGGGCGCCGCGTGCGCGCACCTGGTCGATCTCAACGGCGCGCGCGATCCCCTGACGCGGCAGAAGGACACGCTGGCCCCTCTGCTCAAGACGACGGGCCTGAAGGTCCAGGTGGGAGGCGGCGTGCGCACGCGCGCCGACGTCGAGCAGCTGCTGGAGTGGGGCGCCGACCGCGTCGTCCTGGGCTCGGCGGCCGTGGCCGACCCCGCGCTGGTCGAGGAATTGCTCGCCGCGCCGGGCCCCGCCCGGCTGACGCTGGCCGTCGACGTCCACATCGCCGCCGACGGGAGCGCCTACGCGGCCATCAAGGGCTGGAAGGAGATCACCGACCAAAAGCTGGAGCCGCTGATCGCGCGCTACCGCGGCAAGGGCCTGGCGCGCGTGCTGTGCACGGACATCTCGCGCGACGGCGCGGCCGCCGGCCCGAACGCGGGCCTGTACCGCGCGCTGTCGACCGCCTTCCCCGGATTGGAGGTCCAGGCGTCCGGCGGCGTGCGCCACCTCGACGACCTGGCGACGCTCAAGGCGGCGGGCGCGCACTCGGCCATCGTGGGCACCGCGCTGTACGAAAAGACCTTGGACCTGGCGGAGGCTTTGAAAGCGTGCTGACCAAGCGCATCATCGCCTGCCTGGACGTCAAGGACGGGGTCGTGGTCAAGGGCGTCAAGTTCCGCGGCCACGAGCCGATGGGCTCTCCCGAGGAGCTGGCCGCGCGCTACCGCGCGCAGGGCGTGGACGAGCTGGTGTTCTACGACATCGCCGCCAGCGCCGAGGGCCGCCGCGTGCCGCGCGACTGGGTCGCCCGCACCGCCGCGTTCCTGGACATCCCGTTCTGCGTGGCCGGAGGCATCCGCTCGGTCGCCGACGCCGAGGAACTGCTCAACGCCGGCGCCGACAAGATCTCCGTCAACTCCCCCGCGCTCGAGCGCCCGGCCCTCATCGAGGAGCTGTCGCGCCGCTTCGGGGCGCAGTGCGTGGTCGTGGGCGTCGACAGCCGGCGCGAGAACGGCGAGTGGTCCGTGTACCAATACACGGGCCTGGTCGAGAAGACCGTCGCCGCCAAGCGCCGCATGCTCGATTGGATCGCCGAGGTCCAGGAGCGGGGCGCGGGCGAGGTCGTGCTCAACTGCATGGACAGCGACGGCGTGGGCGGCGGCTACGACGTCGCCCAGCTGTCCAAGGCGCGCGAGATTCTGACCATCCCCCTTGTCGCCTCCGGCGGCGCGAAGACCGTCGAGCATTTCGTTCGCGTCTTCAAGGAAGCCCGCGTGGACGCGGCGCTGGCCGCCGGCGCGTTCCACCGCGGCGAGCTGGAGATCGGCGCGCTTAAGCGCGAACTGAAGTCGCAGGGCCTCGAGGTGAGACCGTGAACCCGGATTGGAAGAAGATGGGCGGGCTCCTGCCCGCCGTCGTGCAGGACGCCGCCGACGGCAAGGTGCTGATGGTCGGCTACATGGACCGCGCCGCGCTGGCGAAGACGAACAAGACCGGGAAGGTCACCTTCTATTCCCGCTCGAAGAAGCGCCTTTGGACCAAGGGCGAGAGCTCCGGCAACTTCCTGGAGCTGGTCTCCGTCGCGGTGGACTGCGACGCCGACGCCCTGCTCATCCGCGCCCGGCCCCAGGGCCCCACCTGCCATAGCGGCGCCGCGACCTGCTTCGACGAGCCGCTCGACTTCCTCAAACAGCTCGACGCCCTCGTCGCCGACCGCTTCAAGAAGCGCCCGAAAGGCTCCTACGTCTCCCGCCTCATCGAGGAAGGCGTCGACCGCATGGCCCAAAAGGTGGGCGAGGAGGCCGTCGAGACCGTCATCGCCTCGAAGAACAAGGACCGCGACGTCCTCCTCGGCGAAGCCGCCGACCTGCTCTTCCACCTGACGGTCCTCCTGCGCGCGCGCGGCTCCAGCCTGGGCGACGCCGCCGAAATCCTGCGACGCCGGAACGCCCCCAAGAAATGAGGCTCGCGAGGGACCTGGCCGTCCTCGCCGCCCTCTGCCTTGGCTTCGCGCCTGACGATT
>CAIQSZ010000249.1 GCA_903874575.1 uncultured Elusimicrobia bacterium | reverse complement strand
TCGTGCACGCGGTAGAACGCGTAGGAAGCGACGGCCAGCAGGGCGATTACCGTCAGCAGGGGCGCGGTTCTGCGGTTCTCAGGCATCGGAGGGGGGAAGGCTGCCGGCGCGGCGCAGGCGCGCGGACAGCAGGCGCGCGAAGTGGGTCATGACGGCGACGCCGATGCGCGGGTTCGATTGGATCATGACGTCCAGCTTCGTGCGGTAGAGCAGGTGCAGTCGCGAGGTTTCCACCGCGGTCGCCGTGGCGGAACGCGGCAAGGACTCCAAGAGGGCCATCTCGCCGAAGAACTCTCCGGGTTTCAGCGTGTACAGGAGCGCGGACTTACCGTCCGGCCCCATGCGCGTGAGCTCGACCCGTCCCGACTCCAGGATGAAAAAGGCGCGGCCGATATCGCCTTCGACGAAGACGACCTCTCCCGGCCGGTAGGTGCGCGCGTGCAGGGCTTGAGCCAAAGTTCCCAACTCGCTTCCTTTCATCTCGGAGAACAGACCCAGCGAATGCAGGAACTGTCGCTTCTTGCGGAAGTTCGGGTCGCCGAACCAGCGCTTCAGGGCGCTCAGCGGGCTCATACGTCAGCGGAAGAACTTCAGCCCGAGGCCGATGAGGTTCTTGAGCGAGGCCATCCAACCCGAGCGTATGGATTCTCCCAAGGTCAGCACTTCCTGGTCCACGCGGTAGGCGGCCACCTCGACGGCTTGGGCGGCGTCGCGGACCTTGAGCATGGCGACGGCGAGGACCGCGAGCATGGCTCCGAGCTCGATCACGATCAGGGCGAGACACACGGCGATGAAAGTCGTCATATGGAGGCCATCCTATCAAAATTGGTAGGATGCGCCCATGCCCGAGGCGCGCATCGACTGGTCGACGACCGTCCGTCTGCCCAAAACCGATTTTCCGATGAAGGGGGACCTCGCCGCGCGCGAGCCCGAATTCCTGAAGGTTTGGAACGAGCTGGGCCTCTACGAGCGCCTGCAGGAGCGCCAAGATGGTCGTCCTCCTTTCATCCTGCACGACGGCCCTCCGTACGCCAACGGACGCATCCACATCGGCCACGCGCTCAATAAGGTGCTCAAGGACGCGACCGTGAAGGCGCAGGCCCTGATGGGCCGCGCGGCGCCCTACGTTCCGGGTTGGGACTGCCATGGCCTGCCCATCGAGACCGCCTTGCTTAAGGAACTGAAGATGAGCAAGCGCGGCGTCACGGACGTCGTCAAGTTCCGCCGCGACGCCGCCGCGTTCGCCCAGCGCTTCATCGACCTCCAGCGCGAGGAGTTCCGGCGCTTGGGCGTATTGGGCGACTGGACGCATCCCTACACGACCATGGCCAAGGGCTACGAGGCGAAGATCCTGCGCGCCTTGCGCCTGCTCATCAAGCAGGGCCACGTCTACCGCGGCCTCAAGCCCGTGCTGTGGTGCGTCGTCTGCGAGACCGCGCTCGCCGAGGCCGAGGTCGAGTACAAGGACAAGACCTCGCCGTCCGTGCACGTCGCGCTGCCCGTCGAAGAAGGTGAGCTCCGGGGCGCCGAGATCGTGGTCTGGACGACCACTCCGTGGACCTTGCCCGCCAACCGCGCGGCCGCGTTCAACCCCAACCTGGAGTACGTCGAGGCGCGGGCCGAGGTCGCCGGCAGGACGCGCCGTCTGATCATGGCGCGGGCGCGCTTCGAGTCGGTGATGAAGGACATCGGCGCCGCCGACGCGACTATCCTGCGCTCTTGGACTGGCGATAAGATCGTCGCGCTTCTGCCGCGCTACGCCGTGCCCTACGCGACCAAGCCAGGCGACGCCGGCGTCTGCGTGCTGGCCGAGTACGTGACGGCCGAGGACGGCACCGGCGTGGTGCACACCGCGCCCGGCCACGGCGAGGACGACTTTCATACGGGCCGGCGCTACGACCTGGAGATTCTGAACCCCGTGGACGGCGCCGGCCGCTTCACCGACAAGGCGCCGCGCTGGACCGGCAAGAAGATATTCGACGAGGGCAACCCCGAGATCGTCGCCGACCTGCGCGAGCGCGGCTGGCTGCTCGCCAAGAAGGACGTCTCGCACTCTTACCCGCACTGCTGGCGCTGCAAGAACCCCGTCGTGTTCCGCACGACCGAGCAGTGGTTCCTGCGTCTGTCCGAGGCGCTGCGCGACCACCTGCTCGCGCAGATCGACGCGACGAAATGGATTCCGCCCGAGGGCCGCACGCGCATCGCCGCCATGGTCGGCAATCGGCCCGACTGGTGCCTGTCGCGCCAGCGCGTCTGGGGCACGCCCATCATCGTGCTGTACTCGGCCAAGACCGGGGAGGCCGTTCTGGACGACGCCGTGCTGGAGGCCGTCGAGAGGAAAGCCGCCGCCGACGGCGTCGATTTCTGGTTCGAGCGCTGGGGCGAGACGCTGACTCCTCGGGATTGGCCCTTCCTCCCGCCTCATCCCCTGTTGCGGGACGGTTTCCGCCGCGAGACGGACATCCTGGACGTGTGGCTGGACTCCGGCGTGTCGTGGCTGGCCGTGCTGGGTGAGGACTCGGTCGCCGATCTCTACCTGGAGGGCTCCGACCAGCATCGCGGCTGGTTCCAATCCTCGCTGGTGATGTCGACAGCCTTGCGCGGACATGCGCCGTACAAACAGGTCCTGACGCACGGCTTCGTGCTCGACGAGAAGGGCCGCGCGATGCATAAATCCGCGGGCAACGTGGTCGCTCCGCAGGAAGTCATCGCCAAGTGGGGCGCCGACGTGCTGCGCCTGTGGGTGGCGCTGGCGGACTACCACGACGACGTGCGCATCTCCGACAAGCTTCTTGAAGGGCCGGCCGACTCATACCGCCGCGTGCGCAACACTCTGCGCTACCTGCTGGGCAACCTGGCCGATTTCGATCCGGCCGCGGCCGTGCCGCACGCCGCGCTTCCGGAGATGGAGCGCTTCCTGCTGCACCGCTTGGCCGCGCTCCAGAACGAGACCTTCGCCGATTTCCGCGAATACCGCTACCGCGCCGCCGCGCGCCGACTCGTCGATTTCTGCGCGTTCGACTTGTCGGCGTTCTATTTGGACGGCACGAAGGACCGCCTCTATACCTTCCGCGCCGACGCTCCGGAGCGTCTGGCGGCGCAGACCGTGATGGCCGAGGCGCTCAAGAGCCTCTGCGCCTTGTGGTCCCCGGTCCTGTCTTTCACCGCCGATGAGGCCTGGCGCGCGTGGGCGCACGCGCCGACCAAGTCCGTGTTCCTATGGGACTTGCCCGCGCCGGACGCGCGTTGGACCGACGCGCCGCTGGCCGCCCGTTGGGAGAAGGCCCTGGCGCTGCGCGCCGTCGCGCAGAAGTCCCTGGAAGAGGCGCGCGCGGCCAAGACGATCGGCGCGTCGCTCCAGGCCCGGGTCGTCCTGCGGGGCCCCGCCGCGGAACTGGAGCCGTTAAAAGGTCTGAACCTGGCCGAGTTCCTGGGCGTTTCCGAAGCGTCCGCAGAGGCCGGCGGCGACGTCGTGAGCGCCGCGGTGGCCCAGGCCGCGGGCGAGAAGTGCCCGCGCTGCTGGCGCCGTCAGACCGACATCGGCTCGTCCCGCCCGGAAGTATGCGGTCGCTGCGCCCGGCAGTTGTAGTCGCCCTGCTCGTCGCCGACCGGGCGACGAAGCTTTGGGCGCTGGGCTCCCTGCGCGGAGCCGGCTCGATTGCGGTTCTGCCGGGCTTCGAACTGGCTTACGTCGAGAACACCGGCGCGGCGTTCGGGCTGGGGCGCGGAGCCAACGGCTTCTTCATCGCGGTGTCCTTGGTTATGATCCTGATCCTGGCGCGCCTGCTCAAGCGCTGGCCGAAGGACGACTTGCGTCTACAGGCGGGGGGAACCTTGGTGATGGCGGGCGCGTTGGGCAATCTCTACGACCGCGTCGCCTACCGTTTCGTGGTGGATTTCCTGTACGTCCACCGCTTCTCGGTCTTCAACGTGGCCGACTCCTGCATCACCGTCGGCGCGTGCCTGCTCGCCTGGGGGCTCAAGGACGAACCCGCCGCCGCGAAAGCCGCCTGACGGCGCGCGTCAGGGGAGCTTGGAGTTGAGCAGGTTCCAGCCGAAAAACGCTACGGCTCCGACGGCCGCGCCGGCCACCAGCGCCCCTCCCGGGCCGAAGAACAGAGATGCGCCCAGGACTCCGACAAAAGCGCCCGCCATGCCCGCCTTGGCGCTTGCCGATATCGGCTTGCTCAGGGAAGCGAAAAAGCCCTTCTTTTCATCCGCTCCCTTGTCCTCACCCGGTTTGGAGGGTACGACGGACGTCTTTTTTCCGTCCGAGGGCGGCGCCGTGGAGTTGTTGATGCCCACGCAGGCGGCTTTCACCTCGGCGCTCAGCGCGGGCAAAGCCGCCGAAGACGGCGTCGCCGTCGGCCTGGCCTGGCTTGCGCGGCAGTGGTCTTCCAATGCCGCGACGCACAAGCTGCGCTGTTCTCCCTTTTTTTTCATGCAGGACTTCGTCTGCGTCGCAACGGCCTGAGGCGAGCACTCTTCACCCCTGGAGCCCGCGGGTCCGCCGCCGCCCACGACGTAGTCCTTGTACGGCGCGCAGAGGTCTTTTTTGGCGCCCGAGTCGAGGCCGTTGAAAACTTTGACGTCGCGCGACGCGGCGACGCGGCGGTATTTCCAGTTGACGGAGCCTATTTTCGCGGCGTCCTTTCCCGCGGCCTTAAGTTCGGTTTGATACGACGCCTTCTCCGCCGGCGTGAGGACCGCGAGTTCCTTGTCGACGAGGGGCGCCGTTTCGGAGGCGGACGTTCCGCCGGAGGCCGCGCCGGACGCGCCGCCGGCCGGGGCGGCGCCGGGGGCGGAGGTCTTGTAGCCCGCCTTCGCGAGCAGCCCGCGGTATTTTGAGGAGATCTCGTAGGCTTTGCGGCAGTCCCCCGGCTTGGTGTGCGAAGCTTTACCTCCATGGAGGTACGGAGTCATCTCGTCTTGGTAATCTATTCGGGCATTATTGACCCTGACGGTGAAGCCGGCAGGTTCACGGCCTTTTGTGATTTTCTCAAGGTCTTTGAGTTCGGACTCGGTGAGCTCGACGACGGTGAGTAGGAACGCCTCGATCTTATGCGCGTTCGGGCGCTTGACGAGGTCCCCGTAGCCGCCTTGGAATTCCGGGGGGAGTCCTTTCTCCGCGAGATTCTTTCGATATTTGGCTGCGTCGTGATCTTTGCTGAACGCGGCCTGCTCTTCCGGGGTGAGCCAGCCGATCTCGCGCGTGGTCAGCGCCACGGCGTGACTCTCCGAAGTCCGGGTCTTGTGCGCCCCAGGATGAGGCGGCGTTGGGGCGGTTGGAGGGGGGGGATTTCTCAGGCGGCGGGGCGGCCGAGCTCTAGGCCCCGCGGCGGGTCTACCGCCGAGATCCGGCGGATCTCCCGCATGAGCGCGACCTGCCGACAAGAGGAAAGCCGCCGCGATAATCGTGATCAGGTTCCGCATGAGGGGCCTCGCTACCGTGATATGGATGATGCCTATAGATTAGCCTAGAGACCTACTTCATGCAAGACCCTTAAGGCCTATATTAGGCTAGGACCTAAGAACTATCCAGGCCCGCATCCCGGACGCTATTGCAGCATATTGTAAGACAACAGGCTTCCCACGATGCCGGCGACCGCTCCGGCGATCAGCCCGGCCGGGCCTCCGATCAAGCCGAAGGTCACGACGCCGGCGAGTATGGAAGCCGCCACGCCCCCGCTGACCGCCGGCGAAACGTCCTTGTGCAAGAAATTGAAGAAGCCCTTGTCCGTGGCATCCGCGGCGGCGGCCGGCGCGGGAACGTCGGCGGCCGGCTTGGCGGCGGGGTCGTCGTCGGGGCTAGGGTCGGAGTCGGAGGCGGCAGGGGCTACCGCGGCGGCCGCGACAGTATCGGAGGCGCACTGCGCCTTCGCCTTGGCGACGCAAGCCTCCTTATCCGAGGACCTCGCGCATGCCGCCAGCGGCTTGGCGAGGCCTAGAATGCAATCATCATATGTGGACGACGTTCCGCCCGGCGCGGAGTCGGGCGCGGGCTCGCCCGCCGAGGACGAGGCTTTTTTTGCGCTTAGAATTTGCCGGTATTCGGCGGTGACGGCGGCTTGCTTTAGAGAAGTTTCGGGATTGAAGGAAATCCCCGTCTTCTTGTAGTTTCGCGGCATCTCGGTGTCGTAGGTGCGGCGCAATATTCTTCCGAGGCCTGCGCGCTCGCTTTTATCCAGACCGACGAC
>CAIQSZ010000248.1 GCA_903874575.1 uncultured Elusimicrobia bacterium | reverse complement strand
CTAAGGACCTACGCGCCGCCCAGAAGGGCGGCCGCCTCGACGCGCAGTTCGCGGACTCCGCGGCCGTCCTCGACGCTGACCCACGCCACGGCGTCCGCCGTCAGGCCGATGCGCCGCGCGGCGTCGGCGCGTCGCGTCGGCGTCCGCGACGCCTTCACTTGATCCGCCTTCGTGGCCACCGCGCGCCACGGCAGGCGCGCCGCCTGCAGCCAGACCACCATCTGCCGGTCCAGCTCCGTGGGGCCGACCTTCGCGTCGATCAGCACGAAGACGCGGCGCAGCCCGGGCCGCCGGACCAGATAGCCCTCGATCATCGCGCCCCAACCCGCGCGCTCGGCCGCCGGGCCCGAGGCGTAGCCGTAGCCCGGCAGATCCACCAACGCCGCCGTCGGCGACGCGGAAAAGACGTTGATGGTGCGCGTGCGGCCGGGGGTGCTGGAGGTGCGGGCCAAGTCCTTGCGAAAGAGCGCGTTGATGAGGCTGCTCTTGCCCACGTTCGAGCGCCCGACGAAAGCGATCTCGGCGGGATAATGAGGGAGGCGCGCGGCGTCCGTCTCGCTGACGACGAACTTCGCGTTCGCGAAGGGCTCGGCTCTCATTCGTCCCCCCGCACGCGTCCGCGACGGCCCTTGACCGCGGAGCGATGCTTCTTGTTCAGGAGCATGCGGACCTTGGCCTTGTGCGGGCGTCCGCGCGCGCGGCGCCGCTGAAGTTCGGCCGCATGCCGCGCGCGGGCCTTGCGCTCCCGCTCCAGGCCCTCCAGCCGCGCGATCAGGCGCGCGCGCGCCAGGCGCCGGTTCTGCCCCTGAGAACGCTCGTCGCTCACGCGCACGACGGTCCCCGTAGGCCGGTGGATCAGCGTCACCGCCGTTTCCACCTTATTGACGTTCTGCCCGCCCGCGCCGCCGGCGCGCGAGAAGACCTCCTCCAGGTCGCGAGGACGCACGCCCAGCCGGGCCAGGCGCGCGTCGAGGTCCGACGATTCATTGGCGATCATGCCGAGGGCGCGCCGCGCGACGGCGCGCCGCACGTGAAGCCTAGCAAAACCTCGGGCGGAAGATTCGCTTTCGTTCCGCGACGGGTGTGCTATAATACGGGCTAAGGAGACGGAGACGTCTCCCGCCACAATAGACGTACGTGAGCAAGACGTAATTCAAAGAGGACTTACAACGACATGGCTACGGGCAAAGTGAAGTGGTTTAACGACCAGAAGGGCTTCGGTTTCATCACGCCGGATGACGGTTCCAAGGATCTTTTCGTCCACCACTCGTCCATCCTGGGCGAGGGTTTCAAGACTTTGGCCGAGAATCAGGCCGTCGAGTTCGACGTGCAGCAGTCCGACAAGGGACCGCGCGCCGCGAACGTTCGCAAGCTCTAAGCCGACGAACGACGACTGATCAGACCCCCTCGCCGCGAGCGGCGAGGGGGTCTTTTTTGGCTTGGCCGGCGCCGGGAAACGCCCGCCTCAGCTCTTGCGGCTGGAGCCCGGCATGGGGATGCCCTCGACGCAGCGGTAGGAGTCGCGCGCGATCAGCAATTCCTCGTTGGTCGGAATCACGTAAGCCTTCAGGCGGCTGTCCTTCTTCGAAATCTCTCCCGACT
>CAIQSZ010000247.1 GCA_903874575.1 uncultured Elusimicrobia bacterium | reverse complement strand
TCTGCAGACCCAGCCCATCCATACCTACAACGTGGGATCCACCTTCAAGAATCCGCCGGGCCGCTTCGCCGCTCAGATGATCGAGCGGCTGGGGCTGAAGGGCCGCGCCGTAGGAGGCGCCCGCGTCTCGCCCATGCACGCTAATTTCATCGAGAACTTCGCCGGGGCCAAGGCCTCCGACGTCCTCGCTCTCGTCGACCTCATCCGTGAGCGAGCCCGCGCGACCCTCGGCGTGGAGCTTGAACTCGAGATGAAGGTCGTCGGTGAGTAGGCGCGCTTCGCCCCGCCGCCGCTTCCGCGTGGTCGCGCGCCCGCAGGCGCGCATGCGCCGCGCCAAGATCGCCGGCGCCGCCGCCGCCGTCGCGCTGCTGGGCGTCTTGGCCTTCTCCGCGGCCAAGAACGCCGCCTCCTCGTTGCCCGAGTTGAGACTCCCGCTGCCGTCCGTCGCCGCCGGTCCCCAGCCCGTCGTCGTGGACGGCGTCGCCGAGCCGCTGCGCGCGCTCGCGCAGGCGACGGCCGACTCCGCGGCCGGCACCGCCGCCGACAAGGCCGCCGCGATCAAGCGCTCGTATCCGTGCGTCGCGGACGTCTCGGTGCGCCGCCCGTGGGGCGAAAAGCGCTCCACGCTGACGCCGACGCTGCGCGTCGCGGTCGCGCCCGCGCTGCGCCGCGGCCGCCCGGCGGGCTTCCTCGGCTCGGACGGCCTGGTGTTCGTCGCCCCCGCGGACGTGTACGCGCTGTCCGGCCCGACGGCCGACGTCGACGACGCCCCGGAGGACGACCGCCGCGCGCTCGCGCGCGCCTGGCCCGCGCTGACCGCGCCCGGGGCCTTGCCCGAAGCGCTGGCGGAGATGGTCTGGCTCTCCGCGCAGGACGGCTGGCAGGCCCGGCTGGCGGACGGCACGACCGTGCTCTGGGGCCGCCTCGATTGGACGCGGGAGAAACTCGCCCGCCTCGCGGAGGCGCTCAACGACGCCCGCGCCAAGGAGCCCGGCGCGTTCGCCGCGGATCTGCGCTGGTTCGAGGACGGCAAGGTTCTGCTCAAGCCGCTGGGCAAGTCGGTCGCGGGAGTCGGCGGAGGACTGAAATGAAGCGTATGCGCAGGAACGGCCCGGAGTTGGTCGCGGGCCTGGACATCGGCAGCGGCCGCGTGACCTGCCTCATCGGATCTCCCGACGGCGCCACCGGCGCCGTGAAGGTCTTGGGCGGCTCCAGCGTCGCGTGCCGCGGCCTCAAGGGCGGCGTCGTCATCAATATCCTGGAAGCGGCGTCCGCGGTGACGCGCGCCGTCGAGGAGGCCGAGGCGCAGGCGAAGGCGACCGTCTCCTCCGTCTGGCTGGGCGTGCGGGGCTCCCACCTCCAGTCGTTCAACAACCGCGGCGCGTACAACATCGCGCGCACCGACCGCGAAATCACGGCCGCCGACGTGGACGCCGTCGTGTCCAGCGCGCGCGCCATCCCCTTGTCGTCCGACCGCGAGATCCTGCACGTCGTGCCGCAGGGCTTCTCGCTGGACCGCCAGCGCGGCGTGCCTCACCCCGTCGGCATGGAAGCGTCCCTCCTGGAAGTCGACGTGCACCTGGTCACCGCGTCCAGCGCGCACCTCAACAACATCATGAAGACCGTCGCGCAGGCGGGCTTCGAGGTGGTCGAGCCCGTGTACGGCCTGCTCGCCGCGGGCGAGGTCCTGGTGACCCCGGAGGAGAAGGAACTGGGCTCCGTGCTCGTCGACCTGGGCGGGCAGTCGCTGTCCATCGGCGTGTACAGCGAGGGCGCGATCAAGTATTCGAAGGAGCTTTCCATCGGCTCCGATTTCATCACGCGCGATCTGGCCGTCGGCCTCAAGACCTCGATCGCGACGGCCGAGCGCATCAAGGTGGAGCACGGCATCGCGCATCCGTCCTTGCTCGACGGCGACGCGCCGATCGACTGCCGCGCGATCGATGGCCGCACGCCGATGAGCGTGAACATGAGCACGATGATGGGCATCATCCTGCCGCGCGTCGAGGAGATATTCTCCCTCGTCGCCGACGACCTGCACAACTCGGACTGCGCCGACCTGATCGCGCCGGGCGGGGCCATCCTGACCGGCGGCGGCTCGCTGATGAAGGGGACCGTCGAGGCGGCCCAGCAGATTTTGGGCGTGCCGGTGCGCCGCGGCGTGCCGCACCCGGATCTCATCCAGGCCGAGGAGAAATGGCTGTCCCCCGTGTACTCCACCGCGCTCGGCCTGCTCCAGCACTCGACGTCCCCGCGCTGGAGCGGCGTCAACACGCGCGTGGTCGCGCGCAAGCGGCCGCTGTGGATGCGCAAGTTCGCGTCCATGCTCGAGGAGCTGTTCTGATGCGCATCCAGCTGGCCGAGGACCAGGCCATGAAGCGGGACGTCATCAAGGTGCTCGGCGTCGGCGGCGCCGGGTGCAACGCGATCAACCGCATGGTCGAGGCCGGCCTGGAAGGCGCGGAGCTCATCGCGGCGAACTCCGACGCGCAGGTCCTGAGGCGCTGCCAGGCGCACGTGTGCGTGCAGCTGGGCGAGACGCTGACGCAAGGCAAGGGCGTCGGCGGCGATTCGGCGAAGGGCCGGGCCGCCGCGCTCGAGAGCGAAGACGAGCTGCGCGAGGTCCTGCGCGGCTCCGACATGGTCTTCGTGACCACCGGCATGGGCGGCGGCACCGGCACCGGAGGCGCTCCCGTGGTCGCGCGCTTGGCGAAGGAACTGGGCGCGCTGACCGTCGGCATCGTCACGAAGCCCTTCGATTTCGAGGGCCTGCGCCGCACGACGATCGCCGAGCAGGGCATCCAGGAGATGCGCCAGAGCGTGGACACCCTGCTGGTCATTCCGAACCAGCGCTTGTTCGACGTGATCGACCCCGACGCCGCCCACGACCACGCGTTCCGCGAGGCCGACGAGGTCCTGCGCAAGTCGGTGAAGTCGATCTCGGACCTGATCACCTTCCCGGGCATGATCAACCTCGACATGAACGACCTGCGCACGGTGATGAAGGACGCCGGCGAGGCGTTGATCGGCATCGGCGAGGCGCACGGCCCGGACCGCGCGCTGCGCGCGGCCAAGGACGCGATGACCTCTCCGCTCCTGGAGAACGTCGTCATCGACGGGGCCAAGGGCCTGGTCGTCAACATCGCCGGCCGCAAGTCGTCGCTGAGCCTGTCCGAGGTGCAGGAGATCATGGCGACCATCCAGGGCTCGGTCAGCGCGGACGCCAACCTGAAGATGGGCAACGCGTTCGACGAGACTTTGGGCGACTCGGTGCGGGTGACCGTCATCGCGACCGGCTTCCCGTCGCGCCGCTCGCGCGGCCTCTTCCGCGCGCTCGGGCGGCCCGGCCGCGCGCCGGCGGTCGCCGAAGAGCCGTCCGACGCCAAGCGGCTGCAGAACATGAACGAACCCGACCGCTGGACGAAGCCGGCGTACCTGCGCTTAAAGGTGAGGAAGCTCCGATGACCCTTCAGGAACTGTTGCAGACTTTGGTCAACAAGCGCGGCAGCGACCTGCACGTGCGCTCCGGGGGCCTCGCCTACATCCGCGTCGACGGCGAGCTGCTTCCGGCCGCGGCGGAGCCGATCCCGCCCGCCGAGGTCGAGCAGATGCTGATGCAGGTGGCCGGCCCGCGCGCCAAGCGCCTGTTCGAGGAACGCGGCGAGTGCGACTTCTCGTTCCAGGCCGGCGACGTGGCGCGCTTTCGCGTGAACGCCTACAAGCAGCGCCAGAAGCTTTGCTTGGCGGTTCGCTATATCTCCACGCAGATTCCCACCCTCCAGGACCTGCGCCTGCCGGTCGCGACGATGAAGAAGATCGCCGACAACAGCCGGGGCTTGGTGCTGGTCACCGGCATCACGGGCTCCGGCAAATCGTCGAGCCTGGCCGCGATGGTCGATTACATCAACGACGCGCGCGCCGAGCACGTGCTCACCATCGAGGACCCGATCGAGTTCGTGCACAAGGACAAGAAGGCGATCGTCACCCAGCGCGAGATCGGCGAGGACACGCAGAGCTACGCCGAGGGCCTCAAGATGGCGATGCGCCAGGATCCGGACATCGTCCTCATCGGCGAGATGCGCGATCCGGAGACGACCTCGGCCGCGATCACCGCGGCCCTCACCGGCCATCTCGTCTTCGCGACCCTGCACACGATCGACGCGGTGCAGACCATCGCGCGCATCGTCGACATGTACCCGCCGCACCAGCAGCCGCTGGTGCGCATCCAGCTGGCGGAGTGCCTGCGCGCGATCGTCAGCCAGCGCCTCCTGCCGTCGACGAAGGGCGGGCGCGTGCCCGCCGTGGAGATCCTCATCAACACCCCGCACGTGCGCAAGCAGATCGAGGACAATAAGTCGCAGGAGATCGTCCAGGCCCTGCATAAGGGCCAGTTCTACGGGATGCTGACGTTCAACCAGTCGCTCGTCAAGCTCTTCAAGGACGGCCTGGCGACGGAGACCGAGGTTCTGGCCGCCGCGTCCAGCCCGGACGACCTTAAGCTCGCGCTGCGCGGCATCGAGCAAGAGAGCAAGCCGTCCTAGAGGGATGACGACCATGCACGCGGCGGTTTCCGGCTGGACCGAGAGCGCCGGGCTCCTCACGGAGCCGCGGATGGCCGCGCTCGGCCTCAAGCACGGCTTCACGACCCGGCGGTCGGGCAACATGAAATCGCCCGAACGGCGCGCCGCCGCCGCCGCTTCGCTGGGCATGTCCGAGCCCTTGACCCTCAAGCAGGTTCACGGCACCGCCATCCTCGACGCGGCGCCCGAGAACGCGGGCAAGGAGGGCGACGGCTGGCTCCTGTCGACGCCCGGCCCCGCGGCGGCCGTGTACGCGGCCGACTGCGTGCCCTTGTTCCTCTGGTCCGACGACGGCCGGGCCGCGGGCGTGTTCCACGCCGGCTGGCGCGGCACCGCCAAGGGCATGGCCGCGGCGGCCGTCGCGGCGTTCCGCGACCGCCTGGGCATTCCCGCGTCGCGGCTTTCCGCGGCGGTCGGCCCGCACGCCGGTCCCTGCTGCTACAAAGTCGGCGCCGAGTTGGAGAAGGAATTCCCGGCGTCGTCCTTCGTCCGCCGCGACGGCGCCCTCTATCTGGACCTCGCCGCGAGCACGCGCCGCCAGCTCGTCGAGGCGGGCCTGAGCGAAGAGAACGCGGCCGTCGCCGCGCCGTGCACGATTTCGAATCCGGAGGACTACTTCTCCTTCAGGAGGGACAAGCAGGACGCGCGCCTTCTCGCGCTCCTGTCTCTGGGCTCATGAGCTTCTCCGTGTCGCCGCGCCGCGCGTTGCGAGATTTGTTCCCGTATCAGCCGGGCAAGTCCATCGCGTCCGTCCAGCGCGAACTGGGCTTGAAGTCCGTGGTGAAGCTGGCCTCCAACGAAAATCCCTTGGGGCCTTCGCCGCGCGCGCTGGCCGCGTACCGCAAGGCGGAGAGGTCCAACGCGCTTTACCCCGAGGGCTCCAGCCCCGAGCTGCGCGCCGCGCTGGGGCGCTTCCACGGGGTCGAGCCCGAGTCGGTCATCGTGGGCAACGGCTCCGACGAGATCATCCGGCTGCTCTGCGAGTCGTTCCTGGACGTCGAGGACGAGGTGGTGGTGTCCCAGTTCTCGTTCATCCGCTTCAAGCAGCAGGCGTCCATGCGCGGCGCGCGCGTCATCGAAGTCCCGATGACGGATTGGACCCACGATCTGGAATTGATGGCGAAGGCCGCCAGTCCGCGCACCAAGATGATTTTCATCGCCAACCCCAACAACCCGACGGGGACCTACAACACGCGGGAGGAGTTCGAGGGCCTGCTGTCCGCGGTGCCCAAGACCGCGTTGATCGTCCTGGACGAGGCGTACGTTCAGTACGCGCAGGCCCTCGCCGACTATCCCAAGACCCTCCCCGGCCTGGTCCGCGCGCATCCGAACCTGGTCGTGATCCGCACCTTCTCGAAGGCGTACGGCTTGGCCGGCCTGCGCGTGGGCTACGGCGTCGCCGACGCGGAGCTGGTCGGTTGGCTGGACCGCATCCGCATGCCGTTCAACGTGAACCTTCCCGGCCAGGCGGCCTGCGTCGAGGCGCTCAAGGACGCGGCGTTCGTCCGGCGCGGCGTCGCCCTCAACGGGGTCCAGCGGGCTCGCGTCGCGCAGGCGATGAGCGGGCTGGGTTTCGGGATCGGCGAGTCGGCGACGAACTTCCTCTTCGCGCGCTCCCCGATTCCGGGGCGGACGCTGTTCAAGGCCCTCCTGCGCCAAGGCGTCATCATCCGTCCGCTCGACGAGTACGGCCTGCCCGGCCACGTGCGCGTGTCCATCGGAACGCCCGCGCAGAACAAAATCCTGATCAAGGCGCTCGGCGAAGTCCTGTCGCGCGCGTCGGCGGCCGCGTGACCGGACGGCGCCGCGGCATGATCATCGCGATGGACGGGCCCGCGGGCGTGGGCAAGTCCACGGTCGGCGGCTTGGTGGCCAAGGCGCTCGGCTACAAGTTCATCAACACCGGCGAGATGTACCGCGCGCTCACCTGGCGCGCGCTCGAGGAGTCCGTGGACCTGGACGACCATGGAGCCGTGGTCGCGCTGGCCAAGCGCTTGGCCTGGGAGTTCAAGCCGGTCGAGGAGGGCGGCATCACGCTGAAGACCTTCCTGGACGGCGTTCCCGTCACCGGCCAGATCCGCGAGGAGCGCGTCAGCGTGAACTCGTCCCGGGTCGCCGAGAACCCGGGCGTGCGCAAGTTCCTCTCCAAGCTGCAGCGCGAGTTGGGCGAGGAAGGCGCCATCGTCATGGAAGGCCGCGACATCACGACGCACGTCTTTCCGGACGCCGACGTGAAGATCTACCTGGACGCCAGCCCCGAGGAGCGCGCCACGCGCCGCCACCGCCAGCTCAAGGCCGCGGGGCAGGACGTCGACCGCAACGCCATCCTCGCCGCCATCCTCAAGCGCGATCTCAACGACATCAAGCGCGAGATCAATCCGTTGAAGCGGGCGTCGGACGCGATGATCATCGACTCGACGCGGATGACGATGCACGAGGTCGCCGAGAGCATCCTGCGCCGCGTCCGCCGGGGGAAGAAGGATGCGCGATGAGCGACTTCGATTCCTCGGTCCGGCGCTTCAGCGAGACCTGCGTGCTCCGGGCCTTGGGCTGCGTATGGGGCGTCAAGGTGACGGGCCTGGAGTCGGTGCCGCGGTCCGGCCCTCTGATCGTGGCGTTCAATCACTCGAGCCTGCTCGACGGGCCGCTGGTCGGCGCGGCGATCTCGCCGGCCCGGCGCCCGTGTTTTCTCGCGAAGAAGGAATTGTTTGCGAACCCCTTGGTGGGATGGTTTCTCCGGCGGATCGGCGTGATCGCGCTGGAGCGGGCTTCGGCGGACCATGGGGCGATGCGCGCGGCGCTGGCGCTGTTGGAAAAAAACGGCGCCGTCGCGATGTCTCCCGAGGGCACGCGCGTGAGGAAGGGCGAACGGCGCGAGCCGAGGCCGGGAGTCTCTTTTCTGGCCGCGAAGTCGGGCGCCAAGGTCCTGCCGGCGCGCTTGGTGGGGACGGGAGATTTCCCGCGCGCGTTCCCGCTGGAGGTCAGGTTCGGCTCGCCTTTGCCGCCGCCGCCCGCGGGACGCGAGGCCGCATCCTCGTTCGCGAGGGCCGTGATGGACGCGATCTATTCGCTGTGAACTGACGTCGAGGACCGTTTGAACGGACATTGGAGGAAGTGATCATGGAGCAGCAGAAGCTTGAGTTGAACCCGGAAGCCTGGGAGAGCGCGACCTCCGAGGAGGGTTCCGACGCGGCCGTCGAGGGCGGCGAAACGATGGAGGCCCTGCTCGCCCAGCAGGCCGCCACCGCCGAAAAACTGGCGGGCCGCAAGGTCGCCTGGGTGAAGGTCATCGCCGTCACCAAGGACTCGGTTCTCGTGGACGTGGGCGAAAAGAACGAAGGCCTCGTCCCGCTGGCGGAGTTCGTCGGCGACCTGGCGGCTCCGAAGGCCGCCGCGCCGGCCCCCGGCCAGCGCGTGCCCGTGATCAAGGTCGGCGGCCGCAGCAAGACCGGCCAAGTCATTCTGTCGCACACCAAGGCGAAGACCGATCTGGGCTGGGAGATGGCGGTGAAGGCCCACGCGGAGAAGCAGCGCGTGCGCGGGACCGTGACCTCCTCGGTCAAGGGCGGCTTCCTGGTTGACGTCCAGGGCGTCCAGGCGTTCCTCCCGGCGTCGCTGGCGGACCTGCGGCCCGTGCGCGACCCGAAGAAGATGCTCGCCACCGGCGTGCGCTGCTACGTCATCGAGGTCAACCCGTCCAAGCGGCAGCTGGTGCTGTCGCGCAAGGCGGTCCTCGAGGAGGAGGCCGGCAAGCGCAAGGTGAAGATCGTCTCCGAGCTGCGGCCCGGAGAGGTGCGCATCGGCCGCATCGTGCGCTCGTCGGCCGAGGGTCTGCTCATCGACATCGGCGGACTGGAGGGCACCGTGCGTCCCGCCGACATGGCGTGGGGCAAGGCGGACCCCGCGGCGTTCGAGCGCGGACAGAAGCTGAAGGTCAAGGTGCTGTCCAAGCCCGAGAAGGAGGGAGACCCGCTGTACCTGGGCATCAAGCAGCTCCAGTCGAATCCAGCCGATGCGCTGAAGAAGCGTTTCGCCCCCAAGTCGGTCGTCAACGGCAAGATCCTCGAGGTCGGCGCGCACGGCGTGCGCTTCTCCGTGGACGCGAAAACGAACGCGTTCGTGTCCGCGCAGGAGTGCGACACGGACATCGTCTACAAGATCGGCGACCCGATCAAGGCGATCGTGCTGGGAGTGGACTTCACGACCATCGAATTACGCGCGTCGACGCTCAAGTATTCCGAGATCCACGACCGCAAGCGCGTCGCGCAGTACATGAAGGCGCCGCCGCCGCTGACGCTGGGCCAGCTCCTTTCGCCGGAGAAGGAGGGGTGACGAGCGGTCACGCGGCCCCCGAGCCGAGAGTCGGATCGGTCCGCTCGTCTCCGGCGGGCGGCCGGGCGTGGATGAACGCGCGGACCCTCTCCTGGGCCGCGGGGGCGGCCATCGTCGTCCTGTTCGGCGCGTTGTGGTTCCTGCTGCGAGACAAGCCCTTGCCGCGACGGGGCGCGGACTTCCCTCCTCCGCCGCAGCTGAACACGCAGATCGCCGCGGAGCAGGAGCGTCTGCGGGAGAATCCTCAGGATATCTCGGCCCTCGTCCAGCTGGGGACTTTGCAGTTCCAGAAGGGCAAGGACGCGTACGTCGAGGCCATCTCGGACTTGGAGGAGGCCCGCGACCTGGGAGCCCTGGACCCGCGCATCTTCTACTGCCTCGGCATCATGTACCAAGAGGAAGGGCTGTTCCCGTTCGCGCTGACCGAGTATCAGCGCTTCCTGCGTCATTATCCCGACGATAAGGAAGTCCGTCTGCTCGCGGCGAAGCTCAAGTATCGCATGGGGCTGTTCGCGGAGGCGGTCAAGGATTATGAGCGTCTCAAGTTCACCAACCCGACCGATCCGTTGGTCGAGGAGAACCTGGGCCTGAGTCTGTGGGGCGCCAAGCAGATGGACCGTTCGGCCGCGTCCTTCGCGCAGCTCAAGACCTTCGGCGGCGACTTCGCGCGGCGCGCGGAGTTCTACCTGGGCCAGGTCGCGCTCGAAGCTTCGCGCTACGAGGAGGCGTCGGATCATTTCGCCGCCTGCGCGATCTCGTCGGGCGCGCTCGCGGGCATTCCCGACGAGCGCGTGTACACCGGCCAGGCGATGGCCTTGCAGAAGCTCGCGCGCTGGGATGAGGCCAAGGCGGCGTGGGAGGCGGTTCTGAAGCTGACTCCGAAGGACCCCAAGGCGCAGTCCGCCTTGCGCGAGGTCGCCCGGCGGTCCGGCAAGGCGGCAAAGAAGTGACGGGCCCGATTTCGTCGCGCGGCGGAATGCTCGGGATCGAGGGCGTTTCCGCGCAGGCGCTCGCCCGCCGCTTCGGCACGCCGCTGTACGCGTACTCGGCGGGCGTCGTGCGCGCCCGGCTGGAGGCCCTGCGGGGGGCTTTCACGAGGCGCGTCCCCGTCGTCTGCTATGCGCTCAAGGCCAACTCAAACCGCGCCGTGTGCCGCGTCCTGGCGCGCGCGGGGGCGGGAGCCGACATCGTTTCGCGCGGGGAGCTGAGCCGCGCCCTGCGGGCCGGTTTTGACCCCTCGAAGGTCGTCTTCTCGGGCGTGGGCAAGACCGAGGAAGAGATGGCCGCGGGACTGCGCGCGGGCCTGCTTGCCTTCAACGTGGAG
>CAIQSZ010000246.1 GCA_903874575.1 uncultured Elusimicrobia bacterium | reverse complement strand
TCCACGCCTTCGCCGATGTAGGCCCATTTCAGCCGCGGCGAGACCTTCGCCGAAGCCGAGGAGGACGCGGAGACGGAGGCGGCCTTGGCCTTGTCGATGACCGCCGCGCTGCGCTTGGCGGCGGCGCGGCCCAAACCCATATCCAGCCCGGCCCGCGCGGGCGAGAGGAGAGTCAGCAGGGCGACGAAGGCGAGGTCTTTTCTCATGTCAGAAGAGGTATATCATGACGAACGAGTTCGCGACGAACTCGAGGCTGGTCTGAGCGGTCCGGGTCGTCCTCTCATGCAGCGCGAAGAGATAGGGACCCGCGTCGAACCCGATCCAGGTCCTGGACGCCAAACGCCTCTCCACCCCCACGAAGGCGCCGAGAGCGGGCCCGGACGCGCGGTAGGACGCGCCTTTGGCCCGGGAATCGACCCACGATGCCTCGGCGCCAAGGAACGGGCGCGTGGCGCGCTCGAAGCGGAAGATTCGATAGCCGCGCAGTCCCGCGACCGCCGAGGACACCCTCCCGGACTCGGACGCGCTGCTGCCCGTGAGCGCGCGGGCCTCCAGGCGCAGCGCCCTGCCGAGTTGGTAGTCGACCTGTCCCCCGAGCACGTTGATCCCGACCGCCAAGCGCGCGGGCTCGGGCTGGGAGGCAACGGGGGCCGCAAGCAGGAGGAGAGGCAGGGCGAAGGTCCCGATCCGGAACGCCCGCGCGGGTCGTTGCACAGTGCTGGGATTATATACCGCCCCGGGAAGATTGTCGATAAGGGTTCCGGTTTCATTCAAGGCGTCATGGATAAGCAACCTTTCCACAATGGGAACCGCCGTCGCTTTGTTCCATGATGACCTGTCGATGGTTCGCCAGGGCGGATTATGGGGAGGCGGCATGGAGTCAGACCATGGCAACGCAGCGGACGAGAGCAACGTCCGATTGGCGCCGGCGCAGAAGGCCGAAATTCCCCCCGCTCCTCTTGCGGGCGGACGATATTTTAAGCCGGCGGCGGCGATTATCCTGCTCGCAATCGTCGCCGCCGGCGCATATTTTACATGGCGAGCCTTGCGGCCGCGCGGCCTGGGGGAAGGGTTCGCCAACGGAAACGGCCGCATCGAGGCGGTCGACTTGGACGTGGCGGCGAAGTCCCCCGGGCGCATCAGCGAAATCCTGGCGAACGAAGGCGACTTCGTCGCCGCGGGCCAAGTCGTCGCCAGGATGGACACGGGGAGCCTTCAAGCGCAGTTGCAGCAGGCCGCGGCGCAGGAAGCCGAGGCCCGCAACGCGGTGGCTACCGCGTTCGCGGTCGTGGGCCAACGGGAAAGCGAACAGGCGGCGGCGCTGGCCGTCGTGACGCACCGCGAGGCCGAGCAGGTCATGGCCGGGAAAACCGAGCAACGCTCGCAGGTATTGTCCGCCGAGCACGCCGCATCCGTGCAGGAGTTCGAGGACGACGTCGCGCGCCATAAGGAAACAACGGCGGCGGTCTTGTCCGCCAAAGCCCAGGTCGCCGCTTCGCAGGCCGCGATCCTTGCGGCGCGCTCCCAGGTGCTCGAAGCGAAATCCCGGGTCGAGGCGGCCGTCGCCGCTGAGAACCGGCTCCGGGTCGATATCGCGGACGGGGAGTTGAAGGCGCCGCGCGACGGCAGAGTGCAGTTTCGGATCGCCCAGCCCGGCGAAGTGGTGGCGGCCGGCGGGAAGATTCTCAGCATGATCGATCTGAGCGACGTCTCAATGACGTTCTTTCTGCCGGAGGCGGTCGCGGGACGCGTCGCCATCGGTTCGGAGGTGCATATAGTTTTGGACGCCGCGTCGCAATACGTGATTCCGGCCACGGTGTCGTTCGTCGCCAACGTCGCGCAGTTCACGCCGAAGACCGTGGAGACCGAAAGCGAGCGTCAGAAGCTGGTGTTTCGCGTCAAAGCGAGGATCGACCCGGCGCTTCTGCGCCAACACGTCGCGCAGGTGAAGTCCGGCTTGCCCGGAGTCGCCTATGTCCGCCTCGACTCTTCCGGGCCTTGGCCGGAAAAGCTGAAGACCCGAATTCCAGACCTTCCGCCGTCATCCAAAGGTGAGGGATAGCGCTCCGCTCGTCGTACGCCTGCGGGCTGTCACCCATCGATACGGAGCGACGCTCGCGGCCGACGCGGTCACTTTGGATCTGCCCGCGGGCAAAATGATCGGCCTGATCGGTCCGGACGGAACCGGGAAGTCGACGTTGCTCGGCCTCATCTCCGGGGCCCGCAGGATTCAGGAAGGCGAGGTCGACGTGCTGGACGGCGACATGGCCGTCGCCGGGCATCGTCGACGAGTTTGCCCCCGCATCGCGTACATGCCGCAGGGGCTCGGCAAGAATTTATATCCGACGCTTTCCGTCGATGAGAATATCGATTTCTTCGGACGGCTGTTCGGCCAGAGCCGGACGGAGCGCCAAGGACGCATCGACGAACTGCTCGCCAGCACCGGCCTCGCGGCGTTTCGGGATCGTCCCGCGGGCCTGCTTTCGGGCGGGATGAAGCAGAAGCTCGGAATCTGCTGCTCTCTGATCCACGATCCGGACCTGTTGATCCTCGACGAGCCGACGACGGGCGTCGATCCGCTTTCGCGCCGGCAGTTCTGGGATCTGATCAAGGACATCCGCGCGCGCCGCGCGGGGATGAGCGTGATCATCGCGACCGCCTACATGGAAGAGGCGGAGGGTTTCGACTGGCTGATCGCCATGAACGCGGGCCGGGCCCTCGCGACCGGCTCGGCCCATGAGATGCGGACGAAGACGAAGCAGCCGACGCTCGAAGCGGCGTTCATCCAAATGCTGCCCGAGGAGGAACGCCGAGGGCACCGTCAACTCGTGATCCCGCCGCGCAAGCCCAACGCCGAGGTCGTGATCGAAGCGCGCGGCCTCACCAAGAGTTTCGGGACGTTCACGGCCGTAGACGACGTGACGCTCAGCATCGAGCGCGGCGAGATCTTCGGCTTTCTCGGGTCCAATGGATGCGGCAAGTCCACCACCATGAAGATGCTTGCCGGCCTTCTTCCGGCGACCGCGGGCGAGGCGTTCCTATTCGGGAAATCCGTAGCCGAGGGCGGCCTCTGGATGCGTCGCCGCGTCGGCTATATGTCGCAGTCGTTCTCGTTATATTCGGAACTGACCGTGCGACAGAACCTTATGCTGCACGCCCGGCTGTTCCATCTGCCGCCCGCCGAGATCGGGGCCCGGATAGAAGAGATGGTGCGCCGCTTCGGCCTCCAGCCGGTTCTCAATCAAATCCCCGACGCGTTGCCGTTGGGCATCCGCCAGCGCTTGTCTCTGGCCGTAGCCGTGATCCACAAGCCCACGATGCTCATTCTCGACGAACCGACCTCGGGAGTCGACCCCATCGCGCGAGACCGCTTTTGGGAGTTGATGCTGGGCCTCTCCCGCGACGACGGCGTCACCATCTTCATCTCGACGCACTTCATGAACGAGGCCGAACGCTGCGACCGCATTTCATTGATGAATGCCGGGCGCATCCTCACGACCGGGACGCCCGCCGCGCTGGTGAAAGCCAGCGGGCTTAAGACGCTGGAGGAAGCTTTCATCGCCCATCTTGAGAAAGCCCAGGGCGCGACTGCGCCGAACGTCGTTTCACCACGGACGCTGAAACCCGATAAGGAGGAGGCCTCTCGCAGGCCGGCGTTCAGCCCGCGGCGCCTGCTGAGCTACGCCTATCACGAATCGTTGGAGTTGCGGCGCGATCGAATCCGGTTGACGCTCGCGCTTGCCGGGACCGTACTGCTGATGTTCGTCGTCGGCTATGGAATCAACTTGGACGTCAACAACGTCTCTTATGCCGTGCTCGATCGGGACCAGACCACCGCGAGCCGCGCCTACGCCTTAAACCTCTCCGGCTCGCGCTACTTCGTCGAAAAGTCCGCGCTCGGCACTTATGAGGAGCTCGACCGGCGCATGAGGAGCGGGGAGTTGGGCTTGGCCCTGGAAATCACGCCGAACTACGGCCGGGACCTGCTCCGCGGCGCTCGGCCTTCGCTGGGGCTGTGGATCGACGGGGCCATGCCGCAGCGTGCCGAAACGGTCCTGGGCTATGTGCATGGGATGCATGCCGGTTATCTCTCGGATCTTGCCGCGCGCCGCCTCGGCTTCAGCGGCGGAGCG
>CAIQSZ010000245.1 GCA_903874575.1 uncultured Elusimicrobia bacterium | reverse complement strand
CTTGAGGTTCTTGCGATACTCGTCCGCATGCTCGGGATCGACCCGCGCGAGGCCGGCCGCGACGTTGCGCGCGATCAATACGCCGTTCTCGGGGTCGAGGTTGTAGTGCGGGTTGCCGAAAGGATGGATTTCGCCTTCGGCGCGGCTCAGCGTCTCGGGCTTTTCAAGCACGCTCAACCCTTCCGAACAGTCGATGCAGCCCGGGCCCGCGCACTGGCGTACGGCGTCCGCGCGCAGGTTCGGGTTCGCCGCGACGTTGAGCAGGCCGGGCAGGAAGGAATGCTCGACGGTCAGGCCGAGGTAGACGACCGCGTCGGCGCGGTTGAGCTTGGGCACCAGGCTGGGACGCATGACGACCTGGTGGATGTCCTCGGTGCCGCGCGCGAGCACGTCGATCTTCACGTTCTCGCCGCCGACGCGCGCGGCGATGTCGCCGAGTTCGGGGATGGTCGCGACGATTCGAAGGGTTTTCGCGGCCGCGGGACGCGCGGCGGCGCACAGGACGGCCAGGGAAACGACGAGAGGGATTTTTATGTTCATAGAGATCTCCATTATTTAAAACCGTCGATTCAGCGGTCGCGGAAGCCGTGCACGTGATGACCGATGACGCCGGTCCACTGCAGGGCGAACGTGTGGTTCTTCGGCACTCCGGGGACGTTGACGACGGCCTCGGAATACGCCGCCCGCAGGCGCTGGAACTCCGTCACATCGCAGCTCAGAAAGCCCGTGAGGGTCTTCGTGAGCCGATGCGGGTCGTCCTGATCTTCGGTCAGGTCGACCATGACCCCGCCGCGCAGGCGGCGGCCGGACTTCACCTCGACGTATGAGTAGCCGCTGTAGGCCCGGACGCGATCCGTCGGAAGCAAGGTCGCGGCGTTGAAGCGCCGTTCGTTGTTCTGCATGACCTCCGTGCCCCAGACGACGCCTTTGTAAAGGCCGCCGGCGGGAGGCTGGTAGCGGTAGGTCATGTCGACGCCGTTCAGCGTCCGCCAAGTGTTGCGACGAGACGTGAGCGCATCCCCCGAACCCGTCACGGCGATGTCCTCGGTGACCGTACGCTTGGGCGTCCAAGCCGAATCTACGCCGAGGTCCACGGTCTGGCTGTCGGTGAGATCCACGGAAGTGTTCAGCCGTCCCAGGTAGGTGAACTCGTCGAGCGCCCGCGCGCCGAGATCATCCTGACGGGCGTTCGCGGCGCCCAGCTTATTGTAAGCGCCGAACGTGGCGTTGAGATAGAAGCCGGAGGGCACGAGCCAGGAAACCTCCAAGCCGTCGGCCCGCGTCTCGCCTCCTACATACGAGTCCAGCGACAGAGGCCTCTCCACGACCGGGAGTTCGTGGTCGTGGAAATGCGCCATCCTCCCGAAAGAAGCGAAGAGGCGCCCGCCCCGCGCCGTGAGGCTATAGGGCAAGGAGGTTGTCTCCATCGCCGCCTCCTCCACGTCGACGCCTCCGTTGTTGCCGGTGACGACCGCCCAACCCTTGAGGTAAGGGTCGATAGGAGCCTCGATGCCGATCTCGGCGGCGCGGAACTGGAATGAGGCTTTGTCGTTGGCGTCGACGAACGCCCCGTCCAGCGCCAAGCCCATCGCCGGGTTGAACGAACTCAGCGAGGCCTTCGCCGGAACCCCTTCCAGCTTCAGGATGCGCTGCTGCAGGTCTTTGAGCTGGCCGCGCACATCGGCGACGGGCGCCTCCTGCGCCCCCGCCGGCGTCGTGAGCATTCCGACCCATAAGAACGCGGCCGCTAAAAAATAAATCCGTCGGGACATGATTCCTCCGTATGTGATCGTAACGCATACGCCGCTCGAGGGCTTAGCCGAAGGGCGGCTGCTGGTCGACGAGTCTAGGCGGGAAGGACGGGAGGAGCGCGCGCGCCGACGGCGCGAACGCTTGCCGCGAGACTTCGGGGAGCGGCCGATTCGGCCAGAACGATTTCCGGGACCGGGACGGGAACGACGGCCGGAGCCGCGGCGGCGGGAAGACCGGACCGCTGGACGTGACAGACCGCGCAGGGCCGCTCGGAAGGATTCGAGTGGGACAGAACATGCAAAGTCGCGGTCGAAAAGAACAAGACCGCGACGAAAGCCGCCACCCAGCGCTTCACAGGGCTAAGATAACATAGAACCGGAAAAAATCCAATCACAACGCGTGATCTGGAACAGGGATGCGAATAGCCGTGATTGGCGGGCTTGCGCCGGCGATGGTCAGGGACGCTCCGCATCCGGTCTCGATAAAGCCCTCGCCCCAGGCCGCCCTGATCCTACGACTCGCCGATGCTCCGGTACAGTGATTCGGAGCGACCCTGTCGAGGCCCGTCTTACGCAATCGCGCGATGACGCCGTCGATCTCGCTGCCGGGAACGTCCTTCAGATGAAAGCCGCCGAGCGCCAGATGGGGCTTGTCCTTTAAAACCCGGACGCACCGCTCCACGATGTTCGCGATCCCGGGATGCGCGCAGCCGGTCAGTATCACCAAGCCTTGAGCGGTTCGCAGCGCCAAGGACTGCTCCCATTTGCGTCCTCTCATCTCGCCCGTCGAATACACGCCCTCGCATATCCTTCCAGGCCCTTTGACCGAAACAAGCCGCGCGCCCGCCGCGCGCACCCGAGACCGAAAGGCCTGCGAGAAAGACGCCGGCGCGAAAACAAGCGCCTTCCGATTGGCCTGGAGGAAAGCCCATAAGCCCCCGGTATGGTCATCATGCTCATGGGAAACGACAACGTATTTAATCCCGGAGGGGCTGATGCCGACCTCCTCGAGGTTCTGCAGCAGGGAGTCTCCATCTCCCCCGGTGTCGAAAAGCACGGCGCATCCCGGTCCCCGGATGAGGCACGCGTTGCCCCAGCCGGTCTGGAAATTCGGGCGATACGGGATATTGTTGGCGACGACGTCGAGCACGAATCCTTTCCGCTTCATCTTCACTTTCTCAGGGGCGCAACCGCGACGGCCCGGCGACCAGCGCGTAGTGGTAGCGGAACGATTTTTCCCGACCGACGGTCCAACCGACGCTCCCCAGCCTCTCACGCGCCTCCGCCGACGAGTAAACGTGATCCTGAGGGGGCCCGAATGGCCGCTCGACGGAGGCGTTCCAGTCGATGAAAAGCGCCCGGCCTTCCGGCCGGAGCAGGGAAGCGATTCCGGAGAGAGCATCGTCTCCAAGTTCGTGCAGGACGTTGAGCGCGAGCACGCGGTCGACCCGACCGGCAAGCGCTAGGGCTTCCGGCGTTCCCGAAAGGACCGCCCGGACGTTCGGCGTCGGACTGGCCGCGAGCTTGGCTCGCAGGAAGCCGAGCATCTGATCCTGCTCGTCGATCGCCGCGACGGAGATATCCGGCCGATGCTTCGCAAGTTCCAGGGCATACAGGCCCGTTCCCGTCCCGAAGTCCGCGACAAGCGCTCCGGGCGGGACGTCGATCAGGGCCTCGATCTCGGCGGGCGGCAGATATTCAAAGCGCGCGGGATCGTCGAGCATAGCGGCTTTCTTGGGATCGAAGCGATGCGGCTGTTTGGCGCCGCGGGCGTCGTGGCTCATGACTAATACTAGGGTCTGTTTCGAGAGCAGGCGCCAAGGACAAGCCCCCCGATAACACGCGCGGCTCTTTCAAGCGGATGGATATTTGTTTTCATGATCTTCTCCCCAAAAGCGCGAATTTCGGCTAAGAGGCCTCGCTCGGTGCGTATCACGCAAGCCGAACGAGGCCCCATCCTGCCATGGGCAGCCGCAGCCGTCGAAACGCTAGGGTTTCTTTTCGTCGGCGGACTTGACCGGCGTCGCGGTCGGCGCGCCTTGCCCGGCTCCATTTCCAGGACCCATCCCGCGCCCCATTCCGCGGCCCGCTCCGCGCCCCTTGCCGCCCCGACACATCGGGCAGTTTTCTCCCATCATCGGGCAGCCGCCCTTGCCCATCGGAGACTGGGCGATAAGGGCGTCGTGGCATTCCTTGACGGGCTTGCCGGATTTAAGGCACTCAGCCGCCTGCTTGTGCAGCTCCGACATCTTCTCATGCATCCCGACCATCTTCTGGCGGTCGGCAGCCTTCCCGGCGACGGCGTCATCTGCGGCGCGCGCCGTCGCAGCCAATCCCAACGCGACGAACAGCGACAGAACCAACGTGTTAAGCCTCATGTCGACGACCTCCTCAAGTCCGTTTACGCGTCTTGGGGGCATTCCACAAAGGATGCCCGCTCGCGTCCCGCAGCCGCAAAGTCCGGCGGTTGACGGTGATAGTGCTGGCCATCAGTTCAGGGTTCCCGCACACGTCGATGTAGAACCCCGAAACTTCCAGCGCATCGTTCTTCGCGATCGTTATTCCGTTGGCCTTCATGAATGCACCGGGAGCCAAGTGAATGCGGACCGCCCGTTCTCCGATTTTAAGGGTCAGATGAACGCCGTTGCAGACGCCATGCATCTGTTCCATCCGATCTATATGAATCACCGCTCCCTTGACGGTGTCCAGCCGCACAGCGGCGCTGCGCACGTCATCGTCAGACGCCTTCTCGTCGCAGGTTGGCGTTCCGGCCATCCCCACGGCCGACAAAGTCCCGACAATCGCTACGGCCCCGATCCAGGATCTATAGTTCATTAAAATCCTCTGAACTTGCTCAATGGCGGCGCTCCGCCAGCTTTGACTCCATTTCCGCCAGCTTACCGCGTAGTTGTACCACTTCCACGGCAAGACAGACGGCCTCCGTCGCATTGCCGTTTCCCGCGGCAATGGCGGAGCCTCTGCCCCCCCGCCAGCCGTTGAGGCCTCTGCCGCCGTGGCAGCGTCCACGGCCCCGTCCGCCCCGTGGGCCTTGGCCCGACGGTCCCGTCCCATCTCCTTTTGGCATCTTATCCTCCTGTCATTTGGCCCTGCATCCCATGCTGCTTGCGCATCAATCTCCCCTCCAGTCCGGGCTATTGCATTGCGGGCACTCCGCCGGACGCCTCGTCCCGCAGGGGACTCCCCATTTATGTTTGCAGGCGCTGCACGCGAACTGCCGCCTACCCCTCATTTTAAACACACCGCCTTCTATTTTGAGGGCCTTCCCCCCGACGATGACTTCGGCGATCTTCGCGCGAGCCGCATGGATAATGTTGCCGAAGGTCTGTCGGGATACCTTCATCTTCGCCGCGGCATCCTCCTGATAAAGCCCTTCCAGGTCCGCTAAGCGGACCGCTTCGAGTTCATCGAAGCCAAGGACGATTTCCTCGAGTTCCGTCATGGGGATGCCGCGGGGCTTGAAGTAGGTGGCGCCGGGCTCATGCGAAACGGAGCGGCACTTGCGCGGGCGGGGCACGTCTATTATTAGCATATGCCAATAATTCTGTCAAGCCGGCGCGGCCCCGAGCCGGTCAAGAATCAGCGCGACCATGATGCCGGCAATGCCGACCGACACTTTCTGAACTTGATCCAAGACGCTCTAAGCGCGAAGGCCGACGTTTCGGTGACCGGCGATTTGAGAGATATACGGTTTTTGAACGCCTTCCGCGGCATCGAAATCCCAACGCCGCGGAGCTGTCCGCCTAATAGGTCTTTTAGTCCTGGCGCTCTAAGACTAAAGGCTCTTGGCTGAGACCGGCGGATCGGCGATAATACTGTCGAAGGATCAGCCTGAAGTCTTAGGAGAAAAAGAGTCATGAAGCGCGTCGGCCGAATTGCTCGTTTGATTATCGTGGCATTGATTTGGGCCTTGCTGCCTTTCGGAGCGATGTCCGCACAGGCGGCGGTCAAGCGCGCTGCGCTTACTGGCGGCCCTTTAACTTTCGGCATTGCCGGATTACCTGCGGATCAGCAAGGCCTGGGTGTCATGAGTCTGCGTAATTTTCTGGCTACCTTACCTGGATTGGACGCGCCCACTCTTGCTCCAGCCGCGATCAGAGTGCAGGGGCCACATGGCTCGATCACCGATGCACAGGCTCAGGCGCTCGTATCCGCCACATTCCGAACATTTGCGGGTGCGGCCGCTTCTCCGATATTAGCTCGCAGGATTTACGAACAATTAAGAACGGTCGAGGTAGTAGATCATCCCGAGCTGGGTGCGAGGACTGCCGACGCTTTAGCCGCGGCCGTGAAGAATTTGCCTCGGCGGGCAGTCCTGGCGGCTTTGCATGGAGCGAGCTACAACGTCACGGGGTCTGGAATCAACTTCGATGGCAGAGCGGACCGAGACGCGGCTCAGGTCGCGGCTATTGGGGACGACGCCGGCACGGCCGCGCGGCAGGATTCGAGCCAGCACTGACGGTTTCCGTCGAAATAGGACACAAACGCGGACGCTTAATCCGGAAAATTATCCGGTTCAAAGCCTCTCGCCGTCCGCACGTATGCTAAAATGCCCAATCGACCGCTAACAGATTCCGTTTTTAGGAAGGGTGACCGAGCGGTTGAAGGTAGCAGTCTCGAAAACTGCCAGGGATGCAAGTCCCTCGTGGGTTCGAATCCCACCCCTTCCGCCATTCTCGCAGAGGTCTTATGTCCTGGTTAACGAAGCTGAATCCGTTCGCGAAGGAAGAGCCCGACGCTAAGAGCGCCGCGGCCGCGCCCTCCATCCCGGGGATGCCGGCGCTGCCGCCGGAGCTGGCCAACGATCCGAAGGCGAAGGGCATGATGGCGATGTTCTTTCGCAAGTGGAAGGACCCGGCGTTCATGAAGCAGCTGCGCACGCTGGCCCTGCACATGCAGAAGGAAGGCGTGGACGTCAAGGACATGAAGGCGGTCCAAGCTTGGATGGAGAAGAACAAGGAGCGCCTGGAGAAGGGCGAGTTCAACGAGGCGCCCGCGGGCAAGCCCGGGGAGACCTTCGTGAAGACGGGACCCGAGATCGGACGCAACGATCCCTGCCACTGCGGGTCCGGCAAGAAGTTCAAGAAGTGCCACGGCGCCGGCGCGTAGCCGGACGGCGATCCCCCCCCTAGACGTCGAGGTTCTTGAGCTGGAGGCGGCGGTTCAACGCTTCCGCGCCTTCCTTGATAAAGTCGAGTTCGTTCTCGAGCGTGTGGTTGAGCCAGCGGCGCACGAACGAATTCAGCGGCTTGAGGAAGAAGGGCAGGTCGTAGGCCTCGTCGCGCTCGATCAAGGTGCCGCCGATGACGGGGCGCAGGACGATGCGGCACTCCATGCGGCGCAGGGGCCCGGTGACCATCACGCCGCGGTAGCCGCCGTCCTTGGTGCGCTCGAAGCGGAAGGTCCCGCGCCACGGCAGGCCCAGGAAGCGTCCGGACGCGGACGCCTCGGCGGGTTCGGACGCCTCGGAAATCTCGATCGAGTCGACCTTCGGCTCGTACTTCGCGATCTCGCGGAAATCGCTCAGGTACTTCTGCACGGAATCCCGCGGCGCGCTGACGAGTATCCGGCGGGTGACGTTGAGCATTTTTTTATTGGAGGAAATTTGGAGCGGGCGAGCGGAATCGAACCGCCGTCTGATCCTTGGCAAGGACCCGTTCTACCATTGAACCACGCCCGCGGTTCGACGGCGATTATAGCACGAACGCGACCGTCTTGGGAATGCTTGCCGCCGCGGCCGTGAGGCGCGGCGCCGGATCAGACGGCGCGCTGCGAGTCGGCGGGAAGAAGATGCCGGAGAATGGCGACCTCGTCTTCGATCATGCGCCGGTTCTCCTCGTCGCGCGCCTGGAGGATGTCGGCGAACTTGTCGTGCAGGGCGGCGACGACGCGCGGGTCGAACTGCTTGCCCGCGCGCTCCTCGATGTAATGAAGCGCGTCCTCGACGGTCCATTCGCCCTTGTACGCGCGCTTCGACGACAGCGCGTCGAAGACGTCGGCGACCGTGACGATGCGCGCCTCCAAGGAGATCGCCTCGCCCTTCAGCCCGTACGGGTAGCCGGCGCCGTCCCACCACTCGTGGTGGCCGACGGCGATCTTCGCGGCCAGGCGCAGAAGGCGGCTCTCCGCGTTGGCGAGCATCCGGGAGCCGAACACGGTGTGCTTCTTCATCTCGTCGAACTCTTCAGGGGTGAGCTTGTCGGGCTTGCGCAGGATCGAGTCCGGGATGGCGACCTTGCCGATGTCGTGCAGGGGCGCGGCGTAGCGGATGTCCTCGGCCTCGGCGAAGGGCAGGCCCATGCCCTGGGCGAGAATGCCGGAGAAACGGGACATGCGCCGCAGGTGGCGGCCCGTGTCTTCCTGGTCGCGGTACTCGGCCACGAGCGCCATGCGGTAGATGGTTTCAAGGTGGGAACGGCGCAGTTCCTCATACAGCGTCGCGTTTTCGATGAAGGTGGCGGCCATGGTGGCCAGGATGCGCAGCAGGCCCTCGTCCTCCTCCGTGAACGAGCCCTTGACCTTGTTGAGCACCTCGAACACGCCCAAGGACTTGCCGTCGCGGCCGCGCAGCGGCACGGCCAGCACGCTGCGCGTCTGGTAGCCGGTGATGCGGTCCAGGTCCTGGGCGAAGCGGGTGTCCTTGTACGCGTCCCGGATGTTGACCGCGGAGCCGGTCTTCGCGACGAACCCGGCGATGCCCTGTCCCAGCGGGATGCGGAGAATCTTCTCCTCCATCCCGAGCGCGATCCGCGTCCACAACTCGCCCTTGTACGCGTCGACCAGGAAGACCGAGCAGCGGTCCGCGCTCAGGATGTTGCGGACCTCATCGGCGATGATGACCAGCAGGCCGTCGAAGTGGGTCTCGGCCGCGACCATGCGGCCGAACCGGGCCAGCAGGGATTGGCGCTTCTCCAGCTCCTGCCTACGCCCCATGGCGATCCTCGATGGCGGCGGCGACGTACTCGGAGATGTGAAGCACCCTTGCGTCAGGATAATACATCTTCAACCCCCGGGCAAGCTGGATGAGGCAGGAGGTGGAGCTGGTCACGAGCGTGCGCGCCTGGACCGAAGCCGCGTTGCCGACCTTCCGGCGCAGGATGTCGTCGGACAGCTCGCCGTGGACGAATTCGAAGGCGCCCGCGCCGCCGCAGCAGACGCCGGACTCGGGCATCTCGCGGTAGTCGGCGCCGGCGGCCGCCCTGACCGCGCGCCGCGGCTCCTCCTTAAGACCCTGGCCGTTGAGCGCGCGGCAGGAGTCGTGGTAGACGACGCGGCCCTGGGCCGCCGCCAGCGGCAGGGCCGGGGAGTCCTCGCCGTACGCCTCCACGACGTCGCGCACCCGGGCGGAGAACTTTTCGGCGCGCGCGCGCCAGGGCGCCTCGGACGGCGCCAGGAAGAGCTGGGGATATGACTTGAGGAACGCGACGCACGAGGAGCAGTCGCCGACGACGGGCGCGTCGCCCGTCGCCTCGGCCCGCTCAATGTTGAGCTTCGCCAACTCCCGCGCCCGCGCGACGTCGCCGTAGTTGTGGGCGAGCAGGCCGCAGCACCGGTTCTCCATGAAGCGCCCCTTGCCGCGCAAATGCGTCAGCGCCCGCCAGGTCGCCGCGCCCACGCGCGGAAACAGGTAGCGCGGGCCGCAGGCGGCGAAGTAGCGCCACGCGTCCCCCTCGCCCGCGCGCCGCAGCGCGGGGAGGCGGTCGTCGAGCAGGCGCAACGGCGCCTCTTCCACGTGTTCGTCCATCGCGGCCAGGACCGGCAGGCCGATCAGCCGGAGCAGCGGCCGGGCCAGCCGGGAAACACCGAGGCGCTTCAGCAGGAAGCCGGCGCGCAGGAGGAGCCGCAGGACCGCCGGACGGGAGACGAGAAGACCCGACGCCGCGCGGACCAGCCAATGAGCGTCGCCGCGCGCGCGGCGGCGGCCTTCCAGCACGAGATCGGGGACCGCGACCTTCGCGTAGCACGCCGTCGTGCAGGCGCCGCACAGCAGGCAGGTGGACAGCGCCTCCTCGGCGGCCTTCGGGTCCGAGAGCTTCCCCTCCAGGATCAGGCGCACCAGCTGACTGCGCCCGCGCGGCGACTGGGACTCCCGGCCGGTCGCGACGTACGTGGGGCACGCCTGCTCGCAGTAGCCGCAGCGCGAGCACTGCGAGGCCGCGTCGTAGTCCGAGCGCTCTCCCAGATCCGTCAGCAGGCGCCCGAGGATTTCGGCCATGCCTCATTATACCCCCTAAGCCGGGAAAGCGGTTGATTCCCGGGGTATTTTCCTTTAAAGAGAGTG
>CAIQSZ010000244.1 GCA_903874575.1 uncultured Elusimicrobia bacterium | reverse complement strand
CTGGTTGTTCTGCGCTCCGGCGTGCCCCGGGGAGACCCTCAGGGCGCGGAGAAAGTCCTCCTCCGCGCGGGGAAAATTCCCGCGCTTGAATTCGACGTTGCCCAAAGCCAGCCAAGCTTCCGGGTCGGCGGGAGCCAGGCCGACCGCGCTCCGGTATTGGCGCGCCGCGTCGTCGCGCAGGCCGTCCGCCTCGTAGGCGGAACCCAGGCGCAGATGCTCGTCGGCGGTCAGCGGATCGGCGGACTCGTACAGGCGCGGCAGATGGCCGCAGGCGCACAGCGCGCCGCACAAAAGGAAACCCCGGCGCATTCTCAGCCGCGGGACGGCAGCATCAGCAACGCCCACCGGCCGGTTCGCTCCCATTGCCTGTCGAAACTCGCCTCGGACATGAGGACGTTCTTGCGCGCGCCCGAGTTGACGTAGACGACGCGCCGCGCCGCGTCGTAGCCCGTGACGACCAAATAATGCCCGACGGGCAGGAAGCTCGGGCCTTGGTTGAGGAACGCCACCAACGGGTGGCCGGCGTCCAGTTCCCGCTTGGCCTGCGCCAAGCCCCCCTCCAGGATCTGCGCGGACATGCCGCGGGCCTGGGCCGCCAGCAAAAGGTCGACGCCTATGGAGCCTTTCAGCGACGCTCGATAGACTTCCTGTTTGAGCGCCGCCATGACGACTTCCTTGCCCCAGAACCGGAGCACTCCCGCCAGGGCGGCCGGGCCGCATTGATCCGTGCGGTCCGCGAACAGGGGCACGTCGAGGCGCACCGCGCCGGGCGGCGGCGCCGTCGTCGGGCCCGCCGCCGACGCGCAGCCCGTCAGCAACCCGGCCAAAACGAGAAATCCCGCCCGCAAGCGCTCAAACCCGCTTGACGAGATACAGGATGAACAGAACGAGCAGGACGACGACCAGTATCCCGACGACCGTGATGTCCCCGCCCGGATTCAGCGCGTGAATGCGCGAGGCGAACTGATGGACCTGCCGGTCCGAGAGCTTGCTCAGGCGCGCCTGGATCTCCTTGTCGGAGTATCCCAGCTCGCCCAGGCGCCGCCGCAGGATTTTCGATTCCAGCGTCTTGCGCACGGTCCCCAGGTCGGCCGCGCGGTCCGGGGCGGGCTCGGACGCCGGACGCGGGACGGCCGCGGGCGCCAGCATCGCCGAGGCGCCGGACTGAAGGGAGCAAATCAAGGTGGTCGTGAAAACCAGGACGCACGCCAGCCAGCGAATCTCCGTCAAGAAACGCGATCTCATCATGCTGCCTCCATACGCTCGGACGTTGCGGCTTAGGCCGACGGCTAGGGCCTGCGGATCGCGGCCCGGACGTCGAAGGAGCAGACTTCCCCGGGCGTCAAGTTGGGCGACATCTTCGCCTCGGCGACTTGCGCCGTTTCGCCCGGACGAAGCGTGCGGTTGATGATGAGAAGCGACTGCGGGCGCGACATCGAATTGGCCGAGAAGAAGGTGAAGCGGACCTCTCCCAGGATGAGATACGTGTCCCGGCTCAGATTCGACACGTAGCCGTCCACCAAGTTCCAGTCGACGACGTCGCAGCGCGTCTGGTAACGCAGATCCGCGGGCGGAGCCTGCGCCGAAGAGACCCTGCGCGCCGCCAATAATCCTAAGGAGGCCAGCGCGACGAACGCCGCGCCCCATAAGCCTTTGGTCCTGGACTCCATGCATCCCCCTTGCGTCCCCCTCACGATGACAGATCGAGAGGCTCCCGCCCATAGAGGAATTGTCTCCGGCGTGTAATGCCGGCGTGTACCCGGTTAAAGGGACTTCGCTTTCGTTTGGCGCCGCGCGCCCGATCCGGCCCGGGACGACGAGCGCGCAAGCGGGCGCTTGGGAAGGGTGATGGAGAAGACGCAGCCCACTCCGGGCAAATCCCGGACGGCGAGGACGCCCCCGTTAAGCTCGACGGCCTGGCGGCTGATGCTCAGGCCAAGCCCCAGCCCCGTACGGTCCGACGCTTTCTGGGTGAAGGGCTTAAAGAGCTCCTCGGCCGCTCCCGCGGGCAGGCCGCCGCAGCGGTCCTCCACCTCGAGGACGACGGCGGCGCCCGCGTCTCGGGCGCGCACGGAGACGACGCCGCCGGGCTTCGAATATTTGATCGCGTTCTGCACCACGTTCGAGAGCGCGGAGACGAGATAGTTGCGGTCGCATTCGATCTGGAGTTCCCCGGGCACGTCCACCTTGAGCGTCAGTCCGCGCAGGCTGGCCTCCTCGCCGGCGGTCGCCTCGACCTCCTCGACGATGCCGAAGACGCGCGAGAGGCGCCGGTTCACCGCCCGATCGTTTTGCATCCGCACTTCCGCGAAAGAGCGATCGAGGATGTCCCGCATGCGGCGGAGATTGCGTTCCAAAAGCGCGTTCGTGCTGCCCCCGATGCCGACGACTCCCTTCTTGATCAGGGAGTGCGCGATGAGGGCGGCGCTCAAGGCGTTGCGAAGTTCGTGGACCAGAAATCCCATGCGCCGGGTGGATTCGACGCCCTCGAAGCTCGAAGCCTTGGCGAACCCCGTCACGGCGTCGGCTATGGCCGTGTCCAGGCAAAGGTTGAGCGTGCTGAATTCTCCCGCGCTGATTGCCGAGCTTCGCTCCTCCGCCAGTTCGGTGATGGCCTGGCACAGGACGCCGTACCCGTGGACGACCTGGGACACCGTGTAGCCCAGACGGGACAATTCCTCACCGTGAACCGCCGGGGAACTCGGTCTGGATCCGCTGGCGGAGCGCTTCGGGTGGCCTCGGGCCTCGCGCTTCAGCTCCCGGACGAGGTAGGCGTAGAATTTCGGCAGACCGCGCTGCGATTTCGAGCTGACGGGCCGGTCCTCGGAGATGCCGGCGGTCTTGGAGCGGCTCAACGCGAGGACTTCCTCGCGGTTGTCTAGAAGAAACTGATAGAGCACCGTCGCCCTCCTTCGGATTGCGGCAGTATGCCACACTTCATGCCGGATTGATACAAGCGGATTCGCCCCGCCTCCATGCGCGTCAGGCCGCGACGCGCCACGGCCGGTAGGGCGCGAGGGCCCGGTCTTCCGGCGAGACGCCCAAGAGACGACGAATCTCGGCGCACAAGACGTCGGACTCGAACGGCTTGGTGATATACGTGCGGGCGCCCAAGTCCAGCGCCCTCGCGGCGACGGCAAGGTCGAATTCCCCGGTCAGCATCACTACGATCATGTTGGGATCGATCAAGAAAGCGGATTGCAGGAGCTCGAGTCCGCCCATTTCAGGCATGCCGACGTCGAGCAGCATCAACCTCGGCTTCAAGTCCCGGATCAGGCGCAGCGCGTCGATCCCGTTGGACGCTTGCGACGCCTCCGCGAACGGCTCCAGGGTGCACAGCAGCATCTGGCGCAAATCGGGATTGTCGTCGACGACGAGGATTCTCGGCTTCATCGAGGCTTCGATCCGCGCGGCGCTCCTCTTGCACGGCACGGGAGAGTGAAGGTCAGCGTCGTGCCGCGTCCCTCGAGGCTCTTCGCCCAGATGCCGCCGCCGGCGTTGCGCAGGACGGCCTTTATGATCGAAAGCCCCAGTCCGCTCGCCCGCGCCGTCCGCGCCCGCGCATTCCCGGCCCGGTGGAAGCGGTCGAAGATGCGCGGCAGGTCCTGTTTAGGGATTCCGATGCCGGTGTCGCGGATCGAAACGACGGCCCGGCCGTCCCTGCGGCGCGCCTCGATCCACACGCGCCCTCGCTTCCGGTTGTACTTGATCGCGTTGGCGCCGAGGATTTTGAGGACCTGTCTCAGGTCCGCTCGGCTCAGAGATACGTCAAGGTGCGCGGGGATCGCGCAGCGGACCGTCACTCCGCGCCTGCGAGCGGCCGCAGCCAGCGTCCGCGCGACCGCGTCGACCTCGGAGCGCAAATTCAGCGGCTCCGGCGCCGGCTCGGCGCGTCCGTGCTCGACGGAAGAAAGACGCAAGAGATCCTCGACGAGCCTCTCGAGCCGCTCGGCATTTTTGGCGATGATCCGGGAGAATTCGACGCGCCTATCGCGATCCCCGGGCGCTTGCGCGATCAGCGCTTGCGAAAATCCCTTGATCGCCGAGATCGGGGTCATCAGTTCGTGGGTGACGTTCGCGACGAATTCCCGTTGGCGCGCTTCGCTCTTGCGCAGAGCCGCCGCCTCCGCCGACTTTTTGAGCGGGCTCACGTCCTCGATGGCCAGCACGAATCGGTCGTCGCCGTCGGCGTCGCGAGGCAGGACCCGTCCGCTCACGGCCAGCGTTCGCGGACCGACGTTCGGAATCCAAAAGTCGTCCTCCCAGCCGGAGAAAGAGCGGCCCGCCTGGCAGAGCGCGGAAAGCTTCCTTCTCAAGGCGGGCACGTTCCACAAGCCTCCGCTCAGTTCGTACACGGATCTGGAAACGACCTTTCCGGGAGCCGTCCGGAAAAGCGCGTAGTAAAAGCGGCTCGCGCTCAAGACCTCCAGCCGGCTGTTCAGGATCAACAGGGAATCGTTGACCGCCTCCACGATCGCCTCGGCGTAGTCCCTCCCGGCCTGGGCGGCGGTGATCCCGTCCCTCTTCTCCGTGATGTCGTTCATCGACAGGACCGCGCCGTCGACGCGCCCCGAAGCGGCCGCGACCGGCCGGATCCACAGGGAGTAGCACCGGCGCCTGCGATCGCATATCTCCAAATGACGAGGCTCGAAGCCCGCGAGCACGTCACGCACCGCGTCCGCGAGCGGGGTCGTCTCGATGGACAGCGTCAAGCTCGCCAGCGGGCGCCCGACGGCCCCGGACTTGAGGCCGAAGGCTCGCTTCGCCTCGGAGGTGAAACGACGCACGCGCATCTTGCGGTCCAACAGCAGCATCGGGACCCGCGAGCTCTCCAGAAGATTCGACGCGTCCTCGCCGGGGGCGTTCAATTAAAAATGTTCCCGAGGCGGTCCATCGCCTTGAACGTTTTGCTCTCTTGCATCGATCCGCGCCTCCATGATCCGCCCGGGGCCCAGCCTATCACGAAAGCCGCGCCCCGCCCAATGGAGAGAATGTAAAGCAATCGTGACGAAGCCGTTTCGAGGTCCGTCAAGAAATGGAGACAATATCATGACTTGACCGCCACTGCTCCCGATCCGCATTTTCCTACAATGACGGCGATCGCAGGAGGGCAGCGCATGACCGCCAAGACCCGTGAGAAGATTCTCATCGTGGACGACGAAAAAGACCTTGTGAAGCTTCTGCGTCATAATCTGGAAAAGAAAAAATTCAAGGTCGCTTCGGCGTATACGGCGGAAGCCGGCCTCACGTCGGCGCGCAAATTCAAGCCCGACCTCGTCATCCTGGACGTCATGCTGCCGGGAATGGACGGGCTTGAATTCCTGAAGAGGATCCGCTCCGAAGTCCAAATCCCGATCATCCTCCTGTCGGCCAAGCGCAGCGAAACGGACCGCGTCCTCGGCCTGAGGCTGGGGGCCGACGACTACATGGTCAAGCCGTTTTCCGTCGAGGAGCTGAATGCGCGCATCGTCGGGCACCTCCGGCGCCGCGCCGGAGGGCGGGCCGACTCGGAGACGAAGAAAGCGGTCTGCGTCGGCGGCATCTCGGTCGATTTCGAGCGGCACGAAACCTTGGTGCGGGGCAAGCCGGCGCGCCTGGCCCCCAAAGAGTTCGCGATTCTCAAGCTGCTCATCGAGGCCGACGGCAAGGTGCTTTCCCGCGACCAGCTTCTCCATTCGATCTGGGGGCACGACGAAGACATGGAAATCGACACGCGCACCGTCGATCAGCACATCGCCCGACTGCGGCGCAAGCTGAACCTTGAGAGCGCCCGGATCGCGACCGTCCCGAACTTCGGCTACCAGATGCGCATGCAGTAGTCCCGCGCCCGCGCCGCAGGGACGCTGAAATTATGGACCGCGATTCGACGAAGGTCCTCCTCATCGCAAGCGACCCGGATGCGGCCTCGGTCGTCGCTTCCCATCTGGCGGACGCCTCGGACCGTTCGGAAATATTCGCGCTCTCCGTGGTCCATCATTTTTCGGCCGCCCGTCGGCTCCTCGCCCAACAGGCCTTCGACGCCGTGCTCTTAGATCTGCGGCTGCCTGGATGCCCCGGCCTGGACTGCTTCGGGCGCCTGCGCCGCCTGCGCCCGTCGACGCCGGTCATCGTGCTGGCCGATTTAGAGGACGTGCGTCTGGCGGTACGGGCCGTGGAACTGGGGGCCAGCGAATTTTTCGTCAAAGGAAGTCCCGACTGCCGCCTCCTCAGGGAGGCGATCCGCCACGCCCTCGAAAAGAAGCGCCTCGCGGACCTGTTCGAAGCGCTCCTCGACGCGGACGACGCTCCGCGCCTGGTCGTGGACGACGCGGGATTGGTGCGTTACGCCAACGCCGCGGCCCGCTCGGCGTTCGGACGCGCCTCGACCGGCCTCCTGGGCAAGCCGTTCCGAGGACCGCTCCCGGACGGCGACGGCGAGTCGTCGATGCCCGCCCCGAACGAACCGGAAAAGGCCTTGGGCATCTGCGCCCGGGCGATCTACTGGAATGGCGCTCCGGCCCGCTTGATCCTGCTACGCGGCGAGGCCCTTCAGCGCCGGAACTTGCCGATCATTGCGACTTATCGGACGGCGGGCCGCAGGAACCGATCAGCCGCTCCAAGACCCCGATCAATTCTTGGAAAAATTGCCCCGGCGGCGTTAGTTCGGCGCTCTCCCCTTCCGCGCGCAAGACCGCATCGATAGCCTCTGAATCTCCCCTTGTCAACCCACTTTCAAGTGGATCCATGGATGTCGTCGCTTTAAGCCATTGGGCAAGGACGGCTCTCAGCCCCCGACTTCGAGAAATAGCATAATTTTCTTTTTCGCGAACAAAACGAAGCAGGCCCCTCAAAGCATCCTGCCTCCGCAGCGCGCCCGCATCATCGCACTTGCCGCCAGGACCGCCGGAAGATGCCGCTCCGGCGGAAGTCGTAAGGGCGGCCGGCGGCGTCCCGACCACGAGAGGTTGGACAACACCGGCGGCTTGAAGCAGTCGAAGTAAAAGAGGCACAGGTGCGGAAGTATAGTAATGGCGGTGGCAGCTGTCGCCATCGCACAGTGCCCTCGTAATTAACGCGCTCGCCCGCGCGGGCTTGGCGCGTCCCGCCGCTACGATCAAGACGGCCGCGAGCAACAGTCTCTTATAGTCATTCGTTCGATTCTGCATTGACTTGATCATAAATCTAGTCCCGAACGACTACAAGGTCCATTGGCACCGCCTTCCACGGAGCAAAGGACCTAGGGCGGCACGGCAGAAGCCAGCTTCTCGCGCTCGACGCGGATTTGCCGCGAAGCTTCCGCGTCGTCCGCGATTCGCGGCCTAAGCAGCGCCTTGTCATAAAGGTCCAACGCCTCCTTTTCGCGGCGCGAAGAGGCGTAGAGCAATCCCAGACTCAGATAGGGCGCGACGAGGTCGGGGTCGAGCGCGAGCGCCGACCGCAAATCCGCGGCGGCCGCCTCGCGTTCGCCCCGAAGCGCCTGCAGGACCCCGCGGTCGCTGCGCCAGCGCGCGTCGCCGGGACGGGCGCGGACCCGGAGATCGGCGAGGGCGAGAGCGCGCGCGTATTCGCCCAGCCCCTGCTCGATCAGGAGCAGGCGCCGGGCCTCGCTGTCGACAAGGTCCAGGCCTTGCGCGCGCGACGCCGCCGCCAAAGCGGAAGCACGATTTCCCGCGGCCGCGG
>CAIQSZ010000243.1 GCA_903874575.1 uncultured Elusimicrobia bacterium | reverse complement strand
TATAGCTGCGACGCTGAGAATCGGCAGCATCATCCTCACTGAAGCTGGACTCTCCTTTCTTGGTTTAGGAGTTCAGCCTCCAACACCGAGCTGGGGAAGCCGACCGGGTCGAGGAAGTAGTTGCCGTTCTGCGGATCGCCGGCCGCGACGTTGCCGAACAGATCGTGCGCCTGGATGGAAAGGACTCCGGGGACGCCGACCTTCAGCGGGCTGGCCGCCGCGTACGGATGATTGACGGTCAAGTAGTGCGCCGGCGCGTTGGTGACGCGGTGCACCTGGGAAATCGGGGTGAACACGTCGCCGCCCGCGACCTGGGCCTGCGCGAAAATGGTCGCGCCGCCGGCGAGCGTGCTCCAGAAGTACATCGGCGCGGCGCTGAGGCCCGCCCCGCCCGGGATGGTGACGGCGAGGTTCGAGGTGCCGATATTGGTCCACAGCGACGACGGCGCCGTCGCCACGATGACCGCGGCGGAGTTGATGCCCGCGTACGTCTGGTTCTGTCCGGGCGCGAAGTAATTTACGAAATAGGTCGTCGACGACGAGGAGACGTTGCCGAACCGGTCCATCAGGACCGCGGCGACCATGGTGTTCGTGGCCGCGCCGAGGGCGTACTCGACGGTCGTGCCGGCGATCAGGCGGTGAGGCGGCGTGATCCAGCCGATCTGCGCGGGAGGTCCCGGGGCGACGGTATAGCTCGAGACCGCGGCGCCCCAGCTGGGATAGGTGACGCCCGACACGACGAGCGTGTGCGTGGACCCCAGCTGAGTGAGCAGCGTATCGATCATATAGAACGAGGTCGCGCTGACGCCGACCGGCAGGTAGATGACGGCCGCCGAGCTGACGAACGCGCCGGGATCGGGCGTCGAGAACGCGACCGAGGCCTGATCGTCGGTGGTGACGCCCAACTGGACCCAGCCTCTGTTGAAGTCCTGGCCGGTGCGCAGAGGCGACGGGTTGCCGTAGTAATCGCGGGTCTCCACGATGAACGCCGACGAAGTGGTGCCCGCCTGGAGCTGCGCGCCCGCGCCCGCCGCGACCGCGACGCCGTCGATGGAGTCGGCTTGAATGTAGATCGGCTGCTGGGCGCCGAAGAGGCCCGAGGCGGAAAGAGCCAGGACCGGCTTGGTGCCCCCGCCCGCGCCGTACATCCGCGAGGCCGTCGTGTCCAGGTAGTAGAACGTCGTCTCATAGGAGCCCAGCGGGACGGTGACGGTATGGGTGGTGCTGAAGAACGCCGGGCCGTTGACGCGCGAGCCCAGGAACGCGCCGCTTGAGACGGAGAAGCCGTTGTAGTCGTTCGCGCGCGAGGCCATGCGCGTCACCGTCGACAGGTTGATGACGACGGCCTGCGTGGAGACGCTGGGATTGGAAAACTCGTCCTGCAACTGAGCCTGGAAGGAGGCCAGATTGTTGACGAAATCCACGACTTGTCCCGCAACCATGGAATTGGGCGGGTTGCCGAAGCCGATCTGGTGGGGAGTGTCGGGGTTCATCGCCAACGACGCCTGCGCCAAGACCTGCGGCCCGTTGAATATCTGCAAGGTCCACCGGCCGGGGCGGCCCCCCGCGGAAGTGTTCGACGACGGATCGGGGCCGGCATAGGAACTCATGCGGTCGTGATAGCGGAAGGTCGCCTGGCTCACGCCGCTGCCGATCAGGATGCTACTGACGAACTGGGTATTGGCTGCGTCGCGGAAGCCGTAGTCGCCGGCCGAACCGAAAGTGCCCAACTGGAGACCGCGGCTCGCGTGAATCGCGATATCCGAGTTCGCGTTGGCCAGAAGGAGCGGGTTCAGGAAGCCCTGCGTGGTCACGTTGCCGAAGTCGTCGCGCGCCTGGACCGTGTACTGGGCGCCGGCGCCGGCGACCTCGTTGATGCCGACCAGCGCGGACGACGATGACGACAGGAACACGAGCTGGCTGGGATTGCCGCCCGTCGTGATCAGCCGGCCCGAGATGTCCTTCTGCGTGGCGACGAACGGCAGGATGTTCGCGGGAACCGGCATCGTGCCGATCCACACCCGCGCGTAGTCGCCCGCGACCGAGGAGACGAAGTACGAGATCGTAGGCGTGCCGACCCCGACCAAGCCGGCCGCATCCGTGAACGAGGTCGTGGACGCGCCCGCCGAGATCGCCCCCGCGCCGTAGTCGAGGGAAAGCGTTCCGGTGCTGCCGGACACTCCGACGATCTGGATGTAAACGGTCGTGGCCCCGGTGATGGGGTTGTCGAACGCGTCGGTCAGCTGCCCGGTGATCAACTGGCGGCCGGGGTTGCTCGGCACCTGCTGGCCCGCGCCGATCACGGCGTCGTTGGTGGGCGCCACCTTGACCGAGTCCGGCGCGGCGGCCAGGACCTCGACGTAGGGCCGGACGGAGTAGCCGATGATCTCCGAATTGACGCCAGAATTGCCCGTTTCATACGCCTGGAGATAGCGGGAACCGGCTTTCCTCAGCACCACAAAAGCCGGAAGATTCTTCACGCCCATATCCGTCGACGACGAGAAGGTCGCGTTGTTCATCGGGCTGAAGACCGGGTCTTGGTTGCCGCCGAAGACCTCCGCGCCGAACGTCACGTTCGCCGTGTAGGCGTTCGGGCCGGTGGAAAGCACGTTGTTGAATTGATCGTAGGCGGTGAGCGTGCCGCCGAACGGCGTGCCCGCGGTGACCGTGGACGGCAGGTTCGAGAACGAGAGATGATGGGGTGGGCCCGGATAGACGGGGAACGAGGTCGCCGCGACCCCGGGCCAGGAGGACGGAGAGGCCGCGATCGTGCCGACGACGACGGTGTAAGTGTTCGACGCGGTCAGCGGCGTGAACGAGAACTGCCGACTGCCCAGAACCAACCCTGCGGCCGCCGGCACGCCGACCTGCCAGTCCTGCGGGAAGCTTAGGCGAACCGTCGGCATCGTCGCCGGCGGATTCGAATCCTGGCTCAAGCCGACCGGGATCTCGGTGACGGGGTTGAAAAACGCGTCCACGAGATAGACCTCGGCCGACGTCGCCGGGTTGGTGACCGTATAGGCGTTGGGCGCGCCGTCTTTCCCGGGGGCGCCCTCCGCGGCGGCGAGCACGCGGCAGGTTGCGCCGGGGTTCACGTTGCACTTGCCGGGGTGCTGGGTTTCGCCGGGCAATATCACCTGCAGGCCGACCGCCGAGGAAGACCAGACCTTGAACAGCGCGGACACCGCCGCCGGCGCCGACGCAAGGCAAAGGTTCGACGGCCCGTTGCCCGTGCAGACGGCGTCGGCTCCCAAGGCGCGCGGCGCGGCGACGATGACGGCGTCCGTGCTCTTGGTCACCAGCGTGATCGACAGCGAGCGCGCGCCCGCGATCAGCGGCGCGGTCGCCGGCTGGATGGCGTAGGCGTCGCTGGCGTTCAGGTAGACCTGCGGCGCCGGGCCGAGCGCCGTGTAGACGTTCATGAACCGGTCGACCAGGTTGACCGTCGCGTTGAAGGGCACGCCGGCGGTCGGAGTCGAGATCACGCCGACGACGCCGCCGTTCGGATAGTCGCCGGAGCCGGGGACCGGCGTCTGGCCGGGCAGGAGCAGCTGCAGGCCCAAGGGCGAGGCCGGAACGACGGTGAACGTCGACGTCTGAGGATCGGCCGAGAGGCCCGAACCCGCGAAGTCCGACGCGTTCAAGTAATGCCCGGTCGCGGCGAGGCGGAGGTTGACCGTGATCGGAAGCGTATAGCCCAACGCCATGTTGACGGCGGCCGTGGTGACGGGATCGGCGTAGGGATCCGTCGGCGTGCCGACGGCGGCGATCACCGGCCGGCCCGGGATCAGGTTGTTGAACGAGTCCACCACGCCGACCTGAACGCTGAAGGCGGTGCCCGCCGTCTGCTGGCTTGGGACGCCGGCTTTTCCCGAGGGCGCTCCCTGATTGAAGCTTTCCCCCGCCATGACGGTGAGGAGGCGGGACGGCGTGCCCGGCAGGACGGTCACGGGCGTGGAACTGTCCAGGGCGACGGACGGCAGGGAGAGGGCGTTGGTCATCTGAGCGGTAAGCACCGTGGTGCCCGCGCGGTGCAGGTTCACGGAGAAGGTCGCCGAAGCGGCCACGACCTGCGCGGTCGGGCTGATCACCGCGAACGGGTCGTCCGAGATCAGCGTGATCTGCTGGGTGACGCCGGGCGTCAGGTTCCAGAAGCCGTCGACGATGTCGATCTCGACCGGGAAGCTGAAGCCCGCCTGCGCCGAGAAGGCGGCGCCGGCGCGGCCGTTGCCGAACGAGCCGGGCTGGGCGGTCTCGGCGGGCGTGAGGACGCGCAGGCGGACGGGGCTGTTCGGGATGAGAGGCAGGGCGGAGGAAGCGCCCGCGGCCAGCGACGGCGCGCCGCCGCCGTCGGCCGCGGTGATGACGCGGTTGCCGGCGGTGCGTAGGATCAGGTTCGTCGCGCTGGACGCGCCGCCCGCCATGGCGAAGGAGCCCAGCGCGGGAACGAACGGGTCGTCGGACGTGAAGACGACCGAAGGCTTCACGACGGTGTCGACCACGTTGTAACGCAGGTCGGTCGCGTACGCCGCGACGCCGAACGTGACGCCCGCGGTCGAAGTCTTCGGCACGCCGGTCATGCCGAACGGCGGGACGACCTTGCCGGGAACCAAAGTCTGGCCCGAAAGAAGGACGATCATGCGGTCCGGCGCGGCCGGGACGACGTTCAGGCTTGAGATGGTCCGCGTCGTCAACTGCGGCAGGATCACGTCATTATCGTAGGCCGAGACGACGAGATTGCCCGTGGCGGCGCTGGGCAGGAAGTTCAGGAACGAGGCCTGGCCCAGCACGAGCGCCTGCGGCGAAGGGACGTTCGCGTACACGTCGTTGGCGAGCAGGCCGATCTGCCGGCCGTCGCCGGCTCGATTGTTGTACAGGTCCACCGCGCGCACGTCGATCGTGTACGAGGCGCCCGCCGTCAAGATCGACGGCGCGCCGGTCTTGCCCGACGCGGTGCCCTCCTCGTAAAGCTCGCCGGGCATGCGCAACAGCATGCCGGCCGGGACGTTGGCGATCACCGGGATGTTGGAGACCGTGTCGGAGCTGTACGCGGTCGCGGTCAACCCGGTGTCCGACGCCTTGACCAGGAACGCGGGATTGCGCGTCACCGCGAAAAAGGCGAACGTGGTCGTGCCCGCGTTCAGCGTGCGCCGGAACGGGTTCGGCGAGAATGAACGGCCCTGGATGTTGGGATCGTTCGGGAAATCAAGCTGGACGAGCGGCATCGTCACGCTGGAGGCAAGGGTGAGGAACGGCGTCGTGCCCTTCACCACGTTGAACAACGTGTCGACCAAGTTGACCGTGACGGTGGTGGTCGCGCCCGCGATCAGCGTCGCCGGGGCGGAGACGGAGCGGCCGCCCGTGGTCGGACCGGCATCGTAGGGCGCCGCGCCGGGCGCCGCGACTTGTCCCTCCGCGACGGCCTGCAATTTGACGGGAGGCCCCCACCAGATCGGCGCCGGATTCGGCGTCACGTAGTAGGAGGCCGAGCCGCTCAATACGTTCGTCTGGACCTGGAAAGTCTGGTTGCCCGCAACGAGAGGCGTGAAGGTGAACACCGTCGCCCCGCTTGACAGGGTCTGCGGTCCCGGCGCGGGCGTGTAGGCGTCCGTGGGAATTTTCGCCGTGACCGGCCAGGCGACCGACTGATCGACGTTGTAGTACTGGTCGACGGCGTAGGCCACCAGGGTATAGGTCGAGCCGGCCTGCAGCGGCGCGGGCGTTCCGGTCTTGCCCAGCGGAGCGATCGCGAACTTCCCGGGCGCGTAGGCCTCGCCGGGCAGCAGTCCCAGGAGTTTGATGCCGCTGCCCCCGCTGACGACGACCGGGGTCGCGGGATTCGACGAGTTCGGGAACAGTCCCGCGCCCGTCGCTTGAACCGAGATGCCCGTCATCGTGCTGGCCGTGACGAAGGTGCGCGTGAAGGTCGTCTGCCCGCTGAAGGCAAGCGACGCGACGCCGCCGTCCGCGAGCGAGTCGTTGTTGGGGTCGGCGTCCGTCACGGCCACCGTCACGGCCGACGACGGCACCACATTGTAGAAGTCGTCGGTCACCAGGGCGCAGTACTGGACCTGCTGGCCCGCCGTGAAGGAGCGCGGCGCGCCGGAGCGGCCCTCGGTTCCGGCGGTCACGACGCCCGGCGCGGGGAGCTGGCCGTTCACTCCGCAGTCGGCGATCACCTGGATGCGCGACGGCTGGCTGGGATTGACCGTCGCGCCGGCCTGGCCGGCCAACGACGGGCTGTTTGAGTCCTGGACGCTCAGCGTCCGCGCTCCGGCTTTGCGCAGTATCATCGAAAAGCCGTGCACGCCGTTGTCGCCGCCCACGCCCGTCGTGAAGGTGTAGGCCGAGGGCAGGCCGTGGGCGAGGTCCGGCACTTGGCCGGCCCCCATGATCTCGGGTCCCGTCGGACTGAGGGTGGCGTCCATCACGAACTGTATCTGGCCCGAATAGCTCGTCGCGGTCGAACCGGTGCCGCCGAACCCATCGACGGCCGCCACGGTGAAGTTGACCTGATTGCCCGCCGTGCTCGGGTCGGTCTGCAGTACGATCCGGAAGCTCTGCGCCGGGTTCGAGACGAAGAATCTGGGACCGGCTTGAATCGTCGCGCTCTGGGTATTGCCCGCGTTGTCCGTCGTCCGCACCCAGGCGACGTAGGCGCCCGCGGCCCAGCAGGGCTGGTTCGTCGGATTCGGACTCGGGCAGACCAGGCCCGAGTAGTTCCAGTTTCCGAACGTGTCGACGGCCGCCGGTATCCAGATCGGCCCGCCCGCGGCGGCGACCCAGGTCGAGCCGTTCCACAGGTAGCCCGTCGCAGACGCCAGCGGGTACGGGATCGGGCCGCCGCCGAGGGCGGACATCGTGTCGCGGTATATCTGGACCTCGACTTTGCCGGCGGCCCACGCGGCGTACGGGAACACGCCCGAACCCGCGCCGCCGATGCCGGACGTGAAGCCCGGGTCGGACGCGGTCCCGATGAGAATCTTCTGATTGGTGTAAGTGATCAGGTTCGCCGGATTCGTCACGTTCGACGACGGCACGTCCGTATCGTACAGGAAAGTGTTCGGGATCGCGGCCGTCTGGACGTTGCCGGTGCCGTCCGTCGCCGACGACTTCACGACGTAGTGATGCTGGGTCGTGAGCGCCAGCGCGCCGTTGGTGAAGGACCACGATGTCTGGAAGAGGTTCGAAACGGGCAGCCATTGCTCGGTCCCGGCCGTGAAGTTCGAGCCGTTGAACCACTTGGGACCGCCGGACGCGTCCAGATCCACGATCGACACGGCCACCGAGACGATGCCGCTGTTCGCGGCGGAGTCGTCCACGGAAGTGCCCGACAGCGTGGTCATGACGTGGTAGGCGGTATTGGTGCTGGGAACCGTAGGCGCCGAGGTCGGGGGCACGTCGTCGAAGATAAAGGTGCGGGTCGTCAGAACGACTTGGCCGTTCCCCGCGCCGTCGACGGCCGCGGTCACGACGTTGAACAGATGTCCGTTCGCGCCGTCGTGGGTGCCGTCGTGCCACGCGAAATTCGCCCCCGGAACGCTGAAATCCGGGTTCTGCACGGATCCGTAGTCCCATGGCTTGTTCGTGCCGGACGGCCCGGGCGCGCCGTTGATCGAATAGGTGCCGATGTTCGACGGAGCCCAGTGCGGCGCGACCGGGCTCCAGTAGTAGGTCGCGCCGCCGCTCAGGTACCACATCTGGACGCGCACGTCGGTGATCGGAGAGGTCACGTCGAACGACGTGCCCAGGATGGCGCTCATCGATGAGAAATACAGCCCGTTCGACGGCGGGTAGGAGATATTCGACAGCGGCGGCGTGTGGTCGAAACTGAACGTCGACGACGCGATGGAGTAGTTGCCGGCGGCGTCGAGAATCTTCGCCTCGATCAGGTAGCGCTGGAAGCCGTCGCCCCACAAGACCGATGAGGTGTCATAACGCCAGTTCAGTTGCGAGCCGTCGTTCTTCGTGGAGGAATCCAAGGCGACGAACCAGACGCGGCCGGGCGCGCCGAAGCTTGTACCGTTCCAGAAGTTGTTCGTCAGGACGTCCTTCATGCTGATCTGCGGGAAATCGAGGTGCGCGCCCTGCGCGCCCGGCGCTCCGGGAACCGGAGCGACCGCCGTGCCTGAAATCATCGGCAGCGTGTTCACTTCGGACGAATTCGCGGGGAAGGCGACCCCGCCCGTCGGAGAAGTGAGGGCGACATAGAACACGTTCGAGGTCAATGCGGTCTGCGTATTCGCGGAGACGTCGAACGCGCGGGAAGTCAGCGTGTAGGCCAACCCGTCCTGCAGGCCGGTGTTGAGGTTGGACGCCGGCGGCAGGTTTGCCGCCATCGACCAGTTCTGCCCGAGAACCGGGGCAAGCCAACTGCCCGAGGTCGCGCAATTCGCCGTCCATGCCGCGCCGCTCCAGCAGATATTGTCGATGTCGCGCCTCAGTTGAACCTGGGTACCCCCGATGCCCGACGCCGCCGCTCCGGGATCGGACGACATCCCGGTGACCGAAGACATCTGATTGACGTACTGCCCGCTGGACGGCGCGACGACCGCCGACGTCGGCTTCATCGTGTCCCACTTGATGGAAATCGGCGAGCCGATCACGGAGAGGCGAGCGGAGTTTTCGGCGTAAGGATAAACGTTGTAGTTTCGCCCGCTCGACGCCGCCGGCACGGGCGCGGCCTGGCTGAACGCATAATTCGGAATGACGCCGGTGAACGCCGTGCCGATGAACTTCGCCGCGACCGAGGAGAAGGTCGATACTCCGTCCCAGTAGAGCCCGGTGTCGGCTTCCTGATAGGCGACCGACGTATAGACGACTCCGAAGTTATCCGCCGCCGTGCCCGCGACCATGAACGCGGCGGAGAGATTGCCTCCCGGCGCCGGCAAGGAGGGCGGATAGGTGAAGCCGATCTCCGGAATGTCCGTCTCGTAGGTGAAGGTGATGGACGAGACGCTGGCCGCCGCCGTGAAGTTGCCGACCGGCGTCGCGTTGTCCTGCCCCTTGACCCATATCCTGTACCGGTATTGGGTGGTCAAGGGCGGAGCGTTCATGCTCCAGACGCCGCCCGCCAAAGAGCCCCCCAGGCCCAGATTGGAAATAGGGTAGTAGATCGGACAGCCGGCCAGCGTGAAGGTTCCGCCCGCGATCTGCCCATTCCAACAGCCGAAACCGGGTCCATCCTCCTGGAGCGCGACGAATATCTGGTTCGTGTTCGAGATGCCGGCCAGCGCGTCGGCCGCCGTCCCGCGAATCTGCGCCAAACTGGAGATCACGGTGTTGTTGACGGGCGCAATGATGTTGAGGGAGGGGCCGGTCAGGTCGGCGGTAAAAGTGGAAGAGCGCGCGGGAGCGAAGGCTTCCACGTTGCCGCCGGGGCTTGCGTCGTCGTGGCCCGAGGTCGTCGCGTAGTACGAGACGCCGTCGGTAAACTGGGCAATCGACGGCAGATTCGTCGTCAGCGACCAACTGGAGACGAATATCTGCACGCCCTCGGTCGTCGTCAGCTGGGACACGCCGGAGGTCCAGCCGACGCCGTTCCAGTAGTTCCCGTCCGAAGCTCTTACCAGGCGCACGCGCATGTTGCTGACCACGCCGGGATTGGTCGGAGTGTTGTCGAAGGACGCGCCGCTCAAGACCGGCAGAGACGAAACGGTGCTCCCCAACACCGGCAGAAGGGCGCTGGTCTGCGGCGCATCGACGTCGTAAACGACGGTCATGGTCGCGTACGTCGTCGAGTATGTTCCCGCCTGGTTGCGCGTGCGCGCCTGCACGCTGTACTGGTGGCCGCTCGTGTAAACGACGGCGCTGGACACGCTCCAAGACGTCCAAGGAGGTACCGAGCCCGAGCCGGCGTTGAACCAGGAGAGATCGGGAACCGCCTGGCCGAAGTTGAAGCCGGCCGCTGGATCGGCGTATTTGTTCAATCCGTTGAGGTCCTGCACGCGCACCTGGACGATCGCTAAGTCGCCCGGGATCGAATCCGTCGCCGTGCCCGACAGCGTCGCGAGGCTGATCTCGCGGCCGGTCGCCGGAGCGACGATGCCGATCTGCGGCGTGGCGGTGGTCTCGGTAAACGAGACCGAGCTGACGCCGACGGCGTAGACGCCTTGGATATTGCCCGAGAAGTCCGTCGCCTGCGCGGTCGCGACGTAGCTCACGAGGTTCGTGAACGGGTTGGGATTGGGGGTGAAGGTCCAGGCGGCGGGCGAGCCGAAGGCGGGGATGAAGTTGGGGCAAGCGAGGGTGAAGCCGCCGCCCCACGCGTAGCACTTGCCGTTGGCC
>CAIQSZ010000242.1 GCA_903874575.1 uncultured Elusimicrobia bacterium | reverse complement strand
GGACCGTCTGGTCCAAGATCGGCTCAGCCAAATCTTGCAGGCGATCTGGGAACCCGAGTTCTGCGACTGCTCGTCAAGTCTTCGACATGACGCCGGACTTCTTCGCGCGCAACCTGAAGACGATGTGGCCGCTTTTCACCATCCTCCCGTCTTTCGCCATGGCTGGCCTGGTCTTCGGCTGGCCCACCGGTCCGCAGGCCTTGCTGATCGCCGGATTGGCGTTGGTGTCCTCCGTGCCGTATTGGGGCGAGTCATTCGCGCGTGGAGGCGGGCACCATATCCTGCCTCCATTCATCTCCTGCTATCTCGCCTTGCTGCGGATGTTGGGTTTCTCTCGAGCCGACGACGGTGATCGGTCGCGGCGGCGCGTCCCGGTGTCGGCGCTCGTCGTCACCGCCGGTTTCCTCTTGTTCTCTTTCCGGGTGCAGTCGAACCTTCTGCCGAGCGCGTTGAAGCCGCCGCTGTACCGCCTGACTGGAAAAGCCGAGAAAGCCAAGGCCCTCGAATTGAGCCTGCGCGTCGAGGAGGCGTCGAACCGCGCCGTGATCGCGGCGGTCCGCTCTCTTCCGCCGGAGAAGAGCCTGGTCTATCTGGTGAACAACCGGGCGGTCGGGTTCATCATGGAGCGCTCCGACATCTGGCAGTGCCATGACGCGTTCCAGGGACGCTACGCCTTCGACCGCTCGGATTATTTCGTCGTACAAAAGGATGGAATCGATCTGACGTGCTGCTTGGACGCATCGCGGGGGAAGGATATCCGGACCGTGTTTGATCGCTCCTCCGACGATTTCCGGAACGAGTGCCCGATGACGCCGGAACTGGTCGAGCTGTTCCGCGATGGATTGGTCGGCGACGGCAGTCACCGCATCGCGATGGAGAACGAGCACGTGCTCCTCCTCGAGACGACGCATCCCTCCCCCTTCGAGATGCCCGCGACGACGATGGGGTTCGGTTGGACGCGGAACCTCTTCAAGAAGGCGAAGCTCGCATCCGTCCCTCTCCCCGCGCGTTGAAGCGGGGGCTCCGGCCGCGTTTAGGGTAGAATCCTTCCGTGGAGACCCGCGACTTCCTCGTGATCGGCGGCGGCGTGGTCGGGCTGTCGATCGCGCGCGAACTCAAGCGCCGCCGTCCCGACGCCTCGGTCGCCCTTCTTGACAAGGAGGACGGTCCCGCGCGGCACGGCAGCGGCCGCAACAGCGGCGTCCTGCACGCCGGGTTCTACTATACGGCCGACAGCCTGAAGGCGCGGTTCACGCGCGCGGGCAATCGGGCGTGGACCGAGTACTGCCGGGAGCGGGCGCTGCCGCTGCGCGCGTGCGGCAAGCTGGTCGTCGCGACGAAGTCCTCGGACCTGCCGGTCCTCGACGAGCTGCTGAAGCGCGGCCGCGCCAACGGGGTGCCGGTCGAGTCCGTCGACGCTCAGGCGGCGCGCGCCATCGAGCCGCGGGCCCGCACGATCGAGCGCGCGCTGTGGTCGCCGTCCACGGCGACGGTGGACCCTGCCGCCTGCCTGGCGGCGCTGGTCTCAGACGCCGCGCGCGAGGGCGTCGACCTGCGCTGGGGCGAGGCGTATGCGGGCCGCGACGGCCGCGTCGTGCGCACCTCGAAGGGGAAACTGGAGGCGGGGTTCGTCGTGAACGCCGCCGGCCTCTATGCCGACGTCGTCGCGCGGGATTTCGGCTTCTCCCGGCGCTACCGTATCCTGCCGTTCAAGGGGCTCTACCTTTATTCCGACGAGCCCGCGGGGGCGTTTCGCGCGCATCTCTATCCGGTGCCCGACATCCGCAACCCGTTTCTGGGCGTGCACTTCACGGTCGCCGTCGACGGGCGCGCGAAGATCGGGCCCACGGCCATTCCGGCGCTATGGCGCGAGAACTACGGAGGGCTTTCGGGCTTCCGCGCGCCTGAGCTGGCGGAGATCGTCTTGCGCCAGGCGGGGCTTTTCTTGAGGGGGGGAGGCGCGGGCTTCGACTTCCGGCGCCTGGCCTGGGAGGAGGTCCGCAAAAACTCCCGGCGCGTGATGACGGGGCTGGCGGCGGCGCTGGCCGACGGGGTGAAGCCCGGCGACTACCGCCGCTGGGGCAAGCCGGGCATCCGCGCCCAACTGATCAACGTCGAGTCGAAGACTTTGGTGACGGACTTCGTGCTGGAGGGCGACGCGCGCTCCCTCCACGTGCTGAACGCGGTGTCGCCGGGCTTCACCTGCGCCATGCCGTTCGCGGCGCACGTCGTCGACCGCGTCGAAGCGGCCGCAGGCCGCTGAAGGAACTTTCCCGGGGGTCGGCGCGTATGGAGCGGGACGCTTGGGCCTTTGGGCCCTGGATAAGGCGCGTTCCAAGGAGGTAGCATTCCATCATGAACAAGCGTGACTCGACTCCGGCCACGAGGGGCGACATCGACGGTTTGGCCCGCCGCTTGGATGGGCACGATTCGCGGTTCGTGGGCATAGACGCTCGCTTCGACGCGGTTGACGCCCGCTTCGATGCGGTTGACGCCCGCTTCGACGCGGTTGACGCTCGCTTCGACGCGGTTGACGCCCGCTTCGGTGAAGTCGACGCCCGCTTCGACGCCGCCGATGCGCGGTTCGAGAAGTTGGACAAGAAAGTCGACGCCGTCCACCGCACCCTGGCGTTTGAGTTCGTCAAAGTAAGGGCGGAGATGGCGGCGGTGGAAGCCAGGACCGTCGATGCGATGCGACGGCTTGAGGAACGGGTCGTCTCCGTCCTCGATCGGGCCGTCGGCCGCATGGAGACCTTGTGGCAGGAATCCGTGCTTCTGCCCAAGACGCTCGACCGCCACGGCAAGGCCCTGGGAGATCACGAGCGGCGCATCGCCGCGCTCGAATCTCGTCCGACGCGCTGAAATCAGCGGCGGCCGGACTTCGGCGCGGGCTTCTGCTTGGGCTCGGGGCGAGGGGCATCGCGCACGCCCTGCTGGCGGAGCCAGTGTTCCATCTTCGGCACCTGCCATAGACGGTCGACCGGCCCGCCTCCGACCTGCTTGAGCGGCAGAATTTTCTCGCCGAGATAGGCGAGCGGCGGGGAGTCCGCGCGCAGGGCGTCGAGCACGCGCGGACGCGCCACGACGGCGCCCCAGTCGGGAAACCACGCGGCGCCGGCTTCGGGGACGCGCGCGGTGTAAGGCTCCAGGGTCCCGGCGGCGTTCTCCCTCATCGCGCGGCGCGGGGTCCAGCGGTCGTAGAGGGAGACGGTCGCCGCGCAATCCAGCGCCGGATCGTCGAGCAGGGCCTGGACGCCGTCGTCGATGAGTTTCGCGCTGACGACGCCGGTGTTGGCGAAGAGGATGACCAGCAGTTCCGGATCGGCTTTTTCGGCCTTCAGGTCGTCTACGATCTGGGGCCAAGCGTGGGCGATGAGGGCCTCGTCGGCGAGCGGTTCCTTATGGTCCTGCTTCGGGGGAACCAGGCCGGAGGCTCCGTACTGCGCGCCGACGCGGGAGACGACGGGGGACGACGATTGCAGGTAGGTGCGGCGCACGAACTGGGAGCCCTTTGCGGCTATCAGCGGATAGGCGGCCAGCGGCCGGCCCAGCACCTCGGCGGAGTTCTTCGGGAAGTCGGGGCTGTCGTCGGGGTCGACGAGGAGCGCGACGATCATCTCCGGACCTCCAGGCTTTCCACGGCGTCGAGAACGGCGGAGACGGTGGCGTCCCATGAGCGGTCCTCGACGGTGCGCACGCCGGCGGCGATCAGCTTGAGCGATAGTCCCGGCGTCGAGGCGAGGGTCTGTATCTGTTCGGCCAGGGCGTTCGCGTCGCCGGAGCGGAAGAGCAGTCCGTTTTCGCCTTCGGTCACCAGTTCGGGCACGCAGCCCGCGGCGACGCCGACGACGGGGCAGCCCTCGCTCAGGGCATGCAGCGCCAGCGATGGAAATCCCTGCAGGCCCGACGGCTCGATGTAGGCTTTGGCGGCGCGCAGGTACTCCATTATTTTCGGGTGCGGAAGTTCGCCCAAGAAAGTCACGCTCGCGTCCAGCATCAGGCCGTGCGCGCGGGCCTTCAAGGCGTTGAGGGCCGGGCCGTCGCCGATCACCGCGAGGTGGCAATCCAGCCGCAGTCGCGAGACGGCCGACAGGACGGTCTCGAAGCCCGGGAGATTGGGGGCGTCGACGACGCCGGCGGTCACCAGGCCGAAGCTCGACGGGCGCGCGGCGCGCATGGTGACCAAGGCGATCTGCTGGGCGAATATATGGTCGTAGGCATAAGGGACCACGCCCACGCGTTCCGGGGCCGCGCCCCAGGAGACGACGATCCGCTTCAAGTAGGCGCTGGGAACCAGCACGCGTTCGCAGGCGAGCGCGTACGCGCGGGCCGCGGCGACGGTTTCGGGCGCGGCGCCGACGTAGGAATCGACGAGGCGCAGGACGGTCGGAACTTTTGCCGCGCGCGCGGCGAGCAGGGAGGCGATCTGCAGGCTGTTGACGACGACGGCGTCGACCTCCAGGGAGCCGGCGCAGGCGGCGCGCGTCGCGCACGAGTGGCCGCGCGCGGGCGCGCGCGCGGCGATTTCCCGGCAGAACGCGTCCTCGCCGTTGGGCGAGGTCGGATCGGGAACCAGGAGAATGTTCATTTCGCGAGGTCGGAGAAGCGCGTCTTCGCGCATTCGGGGCAGACGCCGTGGGAGAACCGGGCGGGCGTCTTGTCCGAGACGTATTCCTCCAGGTTCGTGTAGCGTCCCTGCTCGTCGCGGATGCGGCGGCAGTAGGCGCACATGGGCAGGATGCCTTCCAGGGTCCGCACGCGCTCGGTCAGGCGTACGATGCGCTCGCCGACGCGCAGGCGCATGCGCAGGACGTCCACGTCGACGGGCTTCGGGAGGAAGTCGTCGACGCCCTCGTCCATGGCCTTGGCGTGATGGGCGTCGCCGCTGCGCTGTCCGGAGAGCAGGATGAAGTAAGTGTAGGGCCGGTCCCTCAGGGCGCGCACGCGGCGGCACAGTTCCAGGCCGTCGATGTCCGGCATCACCCAGTCGCTGACGACCATCCGCGCGCCGGTGTGCAGGAGCGCGTCCCAGGCCGCGCCGCCGTTCTCCGCTTCCACCACGTCGTAGCCGAGCTTGAGCAGGGCGCCGTGGACGAGGGCGCGGCCCGTGCGGTCGTCTTCGGCGACGAGGACTTTCATCGCGCTCATTTTATCAAATCCGCGCCGTCGGACGGGGCGAGCCTCATCAGGAACTCGACGTTGCCCTTGGGTCCTTTCGCGGGCGACTCGACGACGCCGCGTTCGGCCAGCCCGAGCCCCTTGGCGGCGGCGCGGATCTTGTCGACGGCCTGAAGGCGGACGGCGGGGTCGCGCACGACGCCTTTGGGGGCCAGCTTCGGGCCGACCTCGAACTGGGGCTTCACCAGGACGACGAGCTCGGCCGGCGCCGACAGGCACGGCAGGATGAAGGGCAGGACCTGGGATAAGGAGATGAACGAGACGTCGGCGACGGCCAGGGTGGGGCGCGGCGCGAACCACTCCGGACGCAGGAGCCGGGCATGGGTGTTCTCCCGGCAGGCCACTCTCGGATCGGAGCGAAGACGCGCGTCCAACTGGGCGGTGCCGACGTCGACGGCATAGACCTTCGCCGCTCCGGCTTGGAGAAGACAATCGGTGAAGCCGCCGGTGGACGCGCCGACGTCCAAGCACACGCGGCCTAGGACGCGCATGGAAAAAGCGTCGAGCGCGGCCTTCAGCTTCAGCCCGCCTCGGGAGACGTAGGGGCATGGGTCGGACTTGAGCGAGAGCTGCGAGTCTTCGGCCGCGGCGTCGCCGGCTTTGCCCGCGGGCCTGCCGTCGACCAGGACCAAACCCGCCATGACGGCGGCCTGCGCCTTCGAGCGCGTCTCGAAGAAGCCGCGTGCCACCAGGAGCAGATCAAGGCGCGTGCGTTTGGCCATGCAAGTCCGCGTATGATAGTATAACGCCGCAGAAATGGCCCTCCTTTTCGATTGCCGCGGCATCGCCTCTCGCTACTTCGATTGGGCCGCTCACGAGTTCGCGGCGATGAAGCGCAAGCCGCACCTCGCGACCGTCCTTTTCCGCCCGAAGCAGAATCCCGCGTCGCTCCAGTACCGCGACCTCATCCTCAGGGATGCCCGGCGCCTCGGCGTGACCGTCGACGGTCACGAGGTCGAAGACGAGGAGTCCCTGCTCTCCCTGGTGCGCCGCCTCAACCACGACCGCGGCACGACCGGCGTGATGCTGTTCTACCCGCTCCACTGCGCGCTCAAGGACGACGACGTGATGGACCTGATCTCGCCGCTGAAGGACGTCGAGGGCCTGCACTCGGCGAACCTGGGCTATCTGGTCAAGTTCAAGCGCTATCTCGACGAGGTTCGCGGCATCAAGTGCGTGGTTCCGGCGACCGCGAAGGCGGTCCTCAAGGTCCTGCAGGCGCACCCCGAGATCGCCCTTGAAGGCCGCTTCGCCGTCGTCGTCAACAATTCGATGCGGGTCGGCAAGCCGCTGGGCCTGATGCTGGAGAATCTGGGCGCGACGGTGGTGAAGTGCTACGACAAGACGCCGCGCGCGGTGCTGGAAGACTGCGTGCGTCGCGCCGATATCCTGGTGACCGCGGTCCCGGATCCTTCGTTCAAGCTGGACTCCTCCTTGGTCAAGCCGGGCGCGGCCGTCATCGACGTGGCCTACCAGGGTAATATCGACGCCGCGACGCTGGCCGAACGCGCGGCGTTTCTGACCGCGCCGGAAAACCGGATCGGCTCCATGACGCGCGCGATGACCTTCGTGAACCTCGTCTACTGCGCCAAGAACGCGCCCCTGCGCCGGAGCGCGCGTGCCCCCGTTCTGGGCTGACCTGGGCCTCGTCTACTGCGCGGCCGTCTGGGGCGCGACCTTCTTCATGGTCAAGGACGCCTTGGCGGGCGTCGATCCCGTCGCGATGGTCGCGCTCCGCTTCGGTCTTTCCGCCTGCCTGCTGGCGCCGTTCGCGTTGACGCGGCCGTCGCGCGCGAAGCACTTGAAAGAGAGCTTCCTGCTCGCGGCCCTTCTGTTCCTTTTGTATACGTCGCAAAACGTCGGCCTCGGCTACACCAGCGCGCAGAACTCCGGCTTCATCACCGGGCTCGTCGTCGTTTTCGTGCCGCTGGTCCTCCTGGCGTTTCTCGGCCGGCCCCCGACCAAGGTCCAGTGGGCCTCGTCGGGCTTGGCGCTGGCGGGGCTGTGGCTGCTGACCGGCGGGATCGGCGCCGCGAACTTCGGCGACGCGATCACCCTCATCGCCGCCGCCGCCTACGCCGCGCACCTGCTGGCCACCGACAAATACGTGCGCGCGGACGCGGACTGCCTCGTGCTGGCTTTCCACCAGTTCTGGATGACCGGCGCCATGGCCGCGGTTTACGCCGCGTCGACCGGCCGGACGTTCGCGTTCTCGCCGCGCGCCGCCGGGACCATCGCTTTCTTGGCCGTGGTGCCGACGGTGTCGGCGTTCTTCATCCAGATGCGCGCGCAGAAGACGGTCGCGCCCGTGAAGGTCTCCTTGATCTTTTCGCTGGAGCCCGTGTTCGCCGCCGTCTTCGCCTGGACTTTGGGCGGCGAACCTTTCGCGCCCGCGCGCGCCGCCGGCGGCGCGCTCATCGTCGCCGCGATGATGGCCGACGGGCTGTCGAGGTCCGATTTGCTCGGGGGCCGCCGCTCGGCGGCCTAGCCGAGGCCGAGAGCGTCGAAGCGGACGCGCAGGGACGCGGCGTCCTTGAAGCGGATGGCGATCATCCCCAGCTTCGCGGCGGCGTCGACGTTGGGCTTCAAGTCGTCGATGAAGACCGTCGCTTCGGCCGGGGTCTTCGACAGCGCGAGCGCCCTGCGATAGATATCGGGGTCGGGCTTGCGCAGGCCGACCTCGTGGGAGAGAACGGCGCCGCGCACCAGGCGGGGGAACTTGTAGCGCTCCTTGATGAAGTCGATATGGAGCGCGTTCGTGTTGGAGAGCAGGTAGGTCGGAACGCTCCTCGCCGCGCGCTTGAGCAGGGCGTAGGTGCCTCGGTCGAGCGTGAAATGGTCGCACCACAGCATGCGGAATTGCGGGAAGGTGCCCTTGTAGCCGAGTTCTTTTTGGAAGACCTCGTAGAGCTGCCGGCCGTCGACCTCGCCGCGCTCGATGCGCTCGCCGATGTCCGAGCTCCATAGGTAGCGCGCCAGCTTCAACGGGTGGCGCTTCACCGCGCAAGCGACGCGCGCGATCACCTGACGCGAGGAGAAGCGCAGGAGCACGTTGCCGATATCGAAGAACACGGCACGGACTCGGCTGGGCTTTTTCGTGGAATTCAGTTTATGTGGGCGGACGACTCCGTCCTTAGTTTAGCATGCTCCTAGTCCGAGATTGGCGACCTTATCCGCCCGGGATGGGGTAGAATCAAACGGCATGAGCGTTTCCCTCTCCATTCGAGCGCCGCTTGCCGCCGCCCTGCTGGTCTGCGCGGCCGCGTCGGCGCGCGCGCAGGAGGAGCCGCTGGGCCGGCTGTTCGTCGGGGGAGGCGAAGGCTCCGGAGCGAACGTCCGCGTCGAGGCCGCGCCCGGCTCGGCCCGCGCTCCCGCGCTGGTCGACTGGCGCGAGGACGGCCGCGTGCTCATCTCGTCGAACGCGACGGACTCTTGGACCGCGCGCGAGCGCCTCGGCCTGTTCACCGTCGGCGGGAGCCTGACCATTTCTCAGGGCGGACCGGCCGTTCCCCGCCATCTGTGGAGCGGGGAGGCCGGCGCGGGCTGGACGCATCGCCTGGACGGGGGCCGCGCCCTGGGAGGAGCCGCGGCGGTCGGCTCGGCGAGCGACCTGCCTTGGCAGGGTCTGCGCCAGACGACGCTCCAGCTCTCGCTTTACTACCGCCTGCCGTCGGGGCCGCGCAACGCCTGGCTCTTCCTGCTGGGATACGCGAACAACCGCTATTTCGCCAACGGGGTGCCGCTGCCCGGCGTCGCCTACCAGTTCCGCACCGAGGACGGCGCGTTCGACGGCCTGGTGGGCTTCCCGTTCGCGTCTCTCGGCTGGCACCCGGCGCCATCGTGGGACGCGCGCGCTTCGGCGTTCGGTCCGCGGCGTTGGAGCGTGGACGGCGGGCGCCGCCTCGACGGAGGCCTGCGCGCGCATGCCGGCTTCGATTGGGGCGGCCAGACTTGGCTGAGAGCCGACCGCGCCGACCGTCGCGACCGTCTCGGCTTCGAGCGCAAGCGCCTGTACGCGGCGCTCGACGCGCGGGGTCCGCGAGGGTCGGGCGGGAGCCTGACGGCGGGCCGGGAGTTCGATCGCTTCTTCTACGAGACGAGGCGCGAGCCGACCGCCAGCGATCCGCGCGCGTCCCTGCCGCCGTCATGGTTCATCGAATTGACGGCTTCCGCGCGCTTTCGCTAGAGACGCTCAGCGCTTGACCAGGAACGGCACGACGAGTTCGAGGGCGATCAGCACGATGACGATCCACTCGAGGAACTCCAGTCGGGCCGAGGACTGCGCGTCCTCGATCTTGGCGTAGATGCTCTCCAGCGTGCGCAACTTGCGCAGGATGCTTTCGTCCCACGCGTCGAGGTGGTAGCGCTTGGCGACCTGTTCGTACAGCCGCGCCAGGTATTGGTCGCCGAGAAGTTTCAGCGCGTTGTTGATGCCCTCGAACAGGACGGCGCTCTCGACCTGCAGCTGGCCGATGGCGCGCATCTCGCCGTCGCCGGCGGCGGGGAAGACGGCGCGCTTCTGGGTCGAGCGCGTGAGCGCCTCGTAGCAACGATCCAACGCGTCGTCGAGCTGGTGGTCGAGGTGTCGCAACTCGAGCAGTTGGACCTGGCCGAACTCCAGCACGGCGCGCGTGTCGTC
>CAIQSZ010000241.1 GCA_903874575.1 uncultured Elusimicrobia bacterium | reverse complement strand
GGGCCTGATGAAGGCCGTGGAGAAGTTCGAGTACAAGCGCGGCTTCAAGTTCTCGACCTACGCCACGTGGTGGATCCGCCAGTCCATCAACCGCGCGATCGCCGATCAGGCGCGCACCATCCGCATCCCGGTGCACATGAAGGAGCTGATCTCGAAGCTCACCAAGGTCACGCGGCGCTACCGCCAGGAGTTCGGCCGCGAGCCGAGCCTGGAGGAGTACACCCGCTCCCTGCATATCTCCATGGACAAGGTGAAGAACGTCCTGAAGATCATGCAGGAGCCGGTCTCGCTGGCGACGCCGATCGGCGAGGACGAGGATTCCTACCTCGAGGACTTCATCGAGGACAAAACCACCTCGGCGCCGTCGAATTCCGCGGGCACCTTCCTGCGCCGCTCGGAGATCGAGAAGGTCCTCTCCACGCTGACCGACCGGGAGGCCAAGATCATCAAGCTGCGCTTCGGCATCGATTCCGGCTATCCGCGCACGCTCGAGGAAGTGGGCCGTATTTTCCGCGTCACCCGCGAGCGGGTGCGCCAGATCGAGGCGAAGGCGGTGCGCAAGCTGCGCCATCCGTCGCGCAGCAAGTCCCTGCGGGACTATCTTGACTAGGGCGATGAAGAAAGCTCTGGAAGCCGCGCTCGTCGTCGCGGCCCTCGGGGTCGCGGCGACGGTCGTCTTCCAGTGGCGCGCCCGCCGGGCGGCCGGCGAGGCGGCGCGCGCCGCGAGCCTTCCGGCGGCTTACCCGGGCCTGGACGTGGACCCCGCCCTTCCTCCCTCCGCCGTCTCCACCCGCCTGCCCGCGAGCGAGCGCGGCGTCGATTCCCTGCCCGCGGTCAAGATGTCCGCGGCGCCGAAGTCGTCGCGGCGGGAGAGCGCGGTCCCGCCGACGCCGGGGCCGTGAGCCCGGCCGCGGCCTAGGTCAGGGCTTTCGGCGCAGGCAGGCGCGCAGCCATTCGGCCGCGAGGTCCTTGGCGCCGAGGCCGAACGCGACGGCCAGCGCCAGGCCGAGGGAGCCGAGGAGTATCTGGGCGGCGGAGACGACCAACGCGGGCCTGGCTCCGATCTGCTCGAGCGCCGCCAGCGCCGAGTAGCCGACCACGACGACGTAAGCGCCCGCGGCCACCGCTCCGCCGCCGCGGATGGCGTTGGCCGCCGCGGCGTTCGTCAGCACCTGCGCCATCAGGCGGCCGAACAGCAGGCCGCCGAACAGGATCAGCACGGCGGCGACCAGCGAGGGCAGAAATTGGGCGAAGCGCTCCAGCAGGTCGGACACGACCGTCATGTTCAAGGCGTTCGCCGCCGAGACGACGAAGACGACCAGGATGAACCAATGGATCGCGAACGCGGCCACGGCCGTCGGCGATTTTCCCAGGCCCAGGCGCGCGAACAGCTCGTTGAGGCCGGCCCGGCAGGTGAGCTCGTCCAGGCGGATGCGGCCCAGGGCGGCCTCCACGACGGCCCGCGCCAAGCGGGCCGCGACCATGCCGAGAAGCAGGAGCAGGAAGGCGGCCGCCAGCGAGGCCAAGCCGCCGGCCACCCGGCGGTAGGCGTCGAGGAAGGGCTGCGCGAAAAGGCGGGCTAAATCCGCGGACATGGGCGGATTCTAGCATTCCGCCGGAGGGTGATTTGTAACAAAATCGCCGTTGACCGCGCCGGGCGGGCTGTTACACTACGGAGGATGAGGGCTTTCCTCCTTATAGCGATAGCCACGGCGGCCGCGGCGGCCGGGGCGCGTTCGGCGGACGCGGCGGTCCTGAGCGAGGCCGCCGGTCTCGTCCAGATCCGGCCCGCCGGCTCCGAGCGTTGGGCTCCGGCGGGGAAGACGCCCCGCTCCTTGAGGGCGGGCGACGCCGTGCGCACCGGCTTCAACGCCCGCGCCGTGATCGAATTCGACGGAGTCTCCACGCTGGAGGCGGCGGGGAACACGCAGCTCT
>CAIQSZ010000240.1 GCA_903874575.1 uncultured Elusimicrobia bacterium | reverse complement strand
TCACCTTCGGTGTAAATCCGGTAAAACTACGGTATTGCATAAATTACACGGCAGGCACGCGGACAAAGATGAGCCGGAGCCGACCGGAAGGTCGGCAGGTCTAAGGTCTAAGGGAGGCCGTGATGGCGGAGTCCAGGTCGGCGGTCAGGTCCTCGACGGTCTCGATGCCCACCGACAGGCGGATCAGCCCGTCGGAGAGGCCGGCCTTGAGGCGCTCCTCGCGCGGGATGGAGCCGTGCGTCATCGACGCCGGATGGCCGATCAGCGACTCGACGCCGCCCAAGCTCTCCGCCAGGGAGAACACCTTGCACGAGGAGATCATGCGCTTGGCGCGCTCCATGTCGCCCTTCAGCTCGAACGAGATCATGCCGCCGAAGCCGCTCATCTGCCACTTCGCGATCTCATGCCCCGGGTGCGTGGGCAGACCCGGATAGTGGACTTTCGCCACCTCGGGGTGGGCCAGCAGATGCTTGGCCACGATGCCCGCGTTCTCGCAGTGCGCGCGCATGCGCAGCGGAAGGGTTTTCGCGCCGCGCAGGATCAGGAAGCAGTCCAGCGGCCCCGGCACCGCGCCGACGGCGTTCTGCAGGAACTTATACTCCTGATGGAGAGCTTGATTGTTCGTCAGGACGGCGCCGCCGACGACGTCGCTGTGGCCGCCGAGGTACTTCGTGGTCGAGTGCACGACGATGTCGGCGCCCATCGACAGCGGCTGTTGGAGCGCGGGGCTGGCGAACGTGTTGTCCACGCACAGCCTGGCCTTCTTCCGGCGCGCCAGCTTGGCGATCTCGCGGATGTCGCAGATGCGCAGCAGCGGGTTCGACGGCGTCTCCAGCCAGACCAGCTTCGTCTTCGGCGTGAAGCCCGCCTCGACCGCGCTCAGATCCGTGGCGTCCACGAACGAGAAGGCCACCCCGAAGCGCGCGAACACCTTCGTGAACACGCGGTAGGTGCCGCCGTAGAGGTCGTTGGAGCAGAGGACGTGGTCGCCGGGATTCAGCGCCTCGATCACCGTGGAGGTCGCCGCCATCCCCGACGAGAAGCACAGTCCGAACGCCGCCCCTTCCAGCGCCGCCAGATTCCTTTCGAGCGCGAGACGGGTCGGGTGCGCCGTGCGCGCGTAGTCGAAGCCCTTGTGCTTCTCCGGACGCTCCTGCACATAGGTGGACGTGAGGTACACCGGCGTCATGATCGCGCCGGTCGCGGGATCGGGCGCCTGCCCCGCGTGCACCGCCAGGGTGGCGAAGCCGGGCTCCGGGAGCTTCTGGCCGTCGGACCCCGGACTCATGCCGGGTCCGAGAGAAGTTCTCCGAGCGCGCGCTCGACGTCGGCCTTCTGCGGCTGGATGAAGTACTCCAGGTTCGGCGACAGCGCGACGCCGGGCGTGGCTTTGCCGGCGAGCAGGCGCGGACGCACCCTGAGCTCGTAAAAAAGCTCGTCGACGACGCGGCGGATCAGGTGCTCGGCGAAGTTGGTGATCTCGGTCTCTTCGTTGACGAAGAGAACGCGGCCGGTCTTCTTGACCGAGGCCTTGACGGCGTCCCAATCGTACGGGATCAGCGAGCGCAGGTCCAAGACCTCGACCGACGCGCCCCCGCCGGCCTTGAGCGCGCGGGCCGCTTCCAGGCAGATGGGCGCCATGCGGCCGTGCGTGACGACGGTGGCGTCCTCCCCGGGATGGGAGATCTTCGCCTTGCCGATCTCGACGGTATAGTCGGGCAGCTTCGGCCACTTCGCCTTCCACTTCGAGCGGTCGCCCAAGGGCGCGTCGATCATCTCGTGGAGGGTCCGCTCGTCGGGCTCTCCGGGGATGAGTTCCTCGCCCTTGGCGCGCATCAGGGCCTTCGGCTTCAGGTACAGGACCGGGTCGTCGCTCTTGATGGCGGCGACCATCAAGCCGTACGCGTCGATCGGCGTGGACGGGCAGACGACTTTCATTCCGTGAAGCTTGGTCGCGATCGAATCGAACGAGTGCGAATGATAGATGGAGCCGTGG
>CAIQSZ010000239.1 GCA_903874575.1 uncultured Elusimicrobia bacterium | reverse complement strand
TCTACTACGAGCTTTACGGCTCGGGCTCCCCGCCCGTCGTGGTGCTTCACGGCAACGGGGGCAGCATATCCGCGCTCCGCTATCAGATCGCGTACTTCAGCGCGCGCCGCCAAGTGATCGCCGTCGACTCCCGCGGCCACGGCCGCAGCGAGATGGGTTCCGGTCGTCTTACCTATGAGCAGATGGCCGACGACGTCTCCGGCCTGCTGAAACGACTGAAAGCGAAACCGGCCGACGTCATCGGCTGGAGCGACGGAGGCATCGTGGCCCTGCTGATGGCGCGGCGCCACCCGGATAAGGTCCGCCGCATCGCCATTTCCGGCGCCAATCTCAACCCCGAAGCGCTCGGTCCGGAAACGATGATCCAAATGAAAAACGACATGAAGATCCGGTGCCGCCTCACCCGGGAAGACGCCTCAAAGGCCAAGGAGTGCCAGTACGCGCAGTTGACCGCCACGCAACCACACATCACCGGAGGCGATCTGTCCGCAATCACGATCCCGGTCATGGTCATGGCCGGTGAGCATGATTTGATCCCTCGAGATCACACCCGGGCGATTGCCGCCGGTCTCCCCCATTCCAAACTTCATATTTTCACCGGGGCCGGACACGGCGCTCTTCAGGAGAAACCCGCGGAGTTCAACGCCGTCGTGGCCGGGTTTCTCGAACTGTAACCGTTCCCTTCATTGACCGTAGTCGAGACGCAGGGCCAGATACTCCGGCAGGCCGGCCGCCCGAATTTTGGCCTGCGCGCCGGACACGTCGTACGGCAGACGGAAGACGCGGAAAGTTCCCCGCGTCGAGTCGTAGAGCGCGCATGCCGCGCGCCGGTCCTGGTCGCGCGGCTGGCCGACGGAGCCGGGGTTCAGCGCGACGGGACCCGACGCCCCCTCCGGCGTGCGCGGCAGAATCTCCTCGCGGTCCGCCAAGAAGTACGTCTCCACCTTGTCTGCGGAGCCTTGCGCGAAACGGAACAGCAGCGGCATATGGCTGTGCCCCACGAACAGCGGCCACGTGCGCACCAGCGGCGCGTTTTCGCGGAACTGCCCCGGACTCAAAAGATATTCCTCAGGCGGATTGCGCGGCGTCCCATGCGCCAAAGTGAACTTCTCGGCGTCCAGCCTCGCGGACAGGGACTCCAGATAAAGGCGGTTCTCCGGCCTAAGTCTCGCCTGCGTCCACATCACGGCCGCCCGCGCGTATTGATTGAACCAATCCAGTTCCAAGCGTCCGACGGCGGCCAGATCATGGTTGCCGCTGATGATGGAGAGGTTCGGCAGCGCCCGCACCAAGTCCAGGCACTCGTTGGGGTCCCCCCCATAGCCGACCAGGTCTCCGCAGCAGACGTACGCCTCGACGTCGGCCTCCCCAAAAAACTCAAGGACGGCGCTGAGCGCCTCCAGGTTGGAGTGGACGTCGGAGAACACGCCGTAGAGCACGCCGGTATCCTAGTAAACCCGCCGGGTGTAAGTCCGCGAATTGAGGACTAAGCCTGGCCGTCGACGGGCTCGGAGGGCGCGAACGGGCCCTGGACGTCGACCTCGAGCGAGTGCTTCTCGCGCTCGGGAGCGGCGGACTTCTTGCGGAAGTCCACGGAGATGAGTTGGGAGACGCCCTTCTCCTCCATGGTGACGCCGTACATCACGTCGGCGGCCTCCATGGTGCGCTTGTTGTGCGAGACGATGAGGAACTGGGTCTTGTTCTGAAACTCGCGCAGGATGGCGGCGAAGCGCTCGATGTTGGCGTCGTCGAGCGCGGCGTCGGCCTCGTCGAGCATGCAGAACGGCGACGGCTTGACCATGAAGAACGCGAACAGCAGCGCGATCGCCGTCAGGGTCTTCTCGCCGCCCGAGAGAAGGCTGATGCTCTGAAGCTTCTTGCCCGGGGGCTGGGCGACGATATCCACTCCGGTCTCCAGGATGTTCTCCGGATCGGTGAGGATCAGGTCGGCCTCGCCGCCCTCAAAGAGCACTCCGTACAGGCGGCGGAAATGTTCGCGCACGTCGGTGAAGGTCTGACGGAAGTTCTCGCGGGTCGCGCCGTTGATTTTCGTGATGGCGGCCTTGAGGTCGTCCTTGGCCTTGAGCAGGTCGTTGATCTGGTCGATGAGGAAGCGCTGCTTCTCGGCCAGGGCCGTGTATTCCTCGGGCGCCGCCATGTTGATGTTGCCCATGCCGCCGATGCGGCGCTTCAGGGTCTCGATCTTCTCGATGTCGGGCACGACCCCCTTGAACTTCCCCTTGGCCTCGTCGAAGGTGATCTGGTAATCGTCCCACAGGCGCGTCTTAAGCAGGTCGGCCTTGCTCTTGAGCGCCGTCGCGTGAACCTCGTGCTGATGCAGGTCGGCCTGCGCCTGGTCGTGCTCGGCCTGAAGGCTCTTCAAGCGGTCGCCCAGCGCGTCGATCTTGAGTTGGATGTCCTGCAGGCGGTCGAACACCGACTTCGCCTCGTTCTCTTGGCCCGCAAGCCGTTCCTGCTGGGCTGAAATCTCGACGCGCATGGACTCTTGGCCGGCGAGGGTCTCGTTCTTGCGGCAAGCGAGTTCCCCGGTCTCCGCGGCCAGGCGGGCGATGGCGGCGCTCAGCGCGTTTTTCTCCCCGTCCAAGCGCTTGAGGCTGCCCGAGTGGGCGGACACCTCGGCCTCGACTCCGCGGCGGCGGTCCTCCAGGCCCTGGTGGGCGGCGCGGCGCCCGGCCAACTCCTCGCGCGCGGCCGACAGAGCCTCGGCGGCGGCGGCTTCCTCGGCGCGAGCGGCCGCCGCGCGAGCCTCGGCCTCGGCGCGACGCGCCTTCGCCGCGCGGATGCGCTCTTTGGCAAGCGAGCCCTCGGAGATCGCGCGGACCGATTCCTCGGTGGATAGTTCGACGTTACGCTCGTAGTTGTCCAGACCCTGCCCGAGTTGGATCGCGCGGGCCTCGGCGGCATGGCGGCGGTTCGATTCGGCCGACAGCGCCTGGGACGCGGCGCGAGCCAGCGACAGGGCCTCGGACAGGGCGTCTTCGGTCCGCGCCCGCTCCTCGGCAAGCGAGGAACCGCGGGACTCAAGAGTGACGACCTTCTGCCTCAACTCGCCCAGATCGGCGAGGGTCGGCTGGACTCCGTCCCTCGGCGCGGCGCCGCCGTGCACCCAGTGATCGCCGAACAGCTTGCCGCCGAGTTCATACGCCTCGGCGAACAGGTGGCGCATGATTTTCTCATGGACGGGCTCGTACCGCAGAAGACTCAGCAGGGGCTTGGACTGCGGCGGATAGGGCTTCTCCATGAAGTCGGGAAGCGAGGACACGACCAAAAAGCGCGCTCGCCCGGAGCCGGCGGCCTCCAACAGTTCGACCCCGGCGCGGGCCGCGGTCGAGTCCTCGACGACGACGGCGAACAGCCGCTCGCCGAGCAAGTCCTCAAGCGCGGGCTTCACCGCGTCGTCGGCGCGGAACATGCCGCGCACGGTCCCCAGCACCCCGGGGATGTTCGCGGATAGGACGGCCTGAGCGCCGACCCAGTACGGGTTCTGGCCGCCTTGGCTCTCCAAGGCCTCGGCGCGGGCGGCGGAGGTCGCCAACTCGGAGCGCAGGCGCACCGTCTCCTCGGACAACTCGCTCTGGCGGGAACGCAGGGTCTCGACCGCGGCCTCCGCATCCGCCGCCGCGGCTCGCGCCTCGGCGAGTTTCGCGTCGGCGCAGGCCAGTTCGGTCTTCGCTTCGACGATGCGTCCGCGCGCCTCGGCGGCGGCGACGGAATCGCGCTCCAGGCTGCGCAGGGCGGAGCGCGCGCTGGCAAACGCGTGCGTCAGCTCGGACTCGGCGGCGGACAAATCACGGCCGAGATCGTAAGCTTCCTGCTGCCTGGCCGACGCCTCGCGGGCCAGGGCGTCCTTGCGGGCCTGCGCTTCCTGCGCGCCCGCCTCCATGGCGGCCAGTTCCTCGGCGGCGGCTTCGGCGCGGACCTTGGCCTCGGCAAGGGACGCTTCCGCGGCGGCGACGGCCGCGGATACCTGCAGGATTTCAGGATCGATCGCGGCGGCGCGGCCGCCCGCGGCCTCGGCCTCGATGCGGCAGGACTCGGCCCGCGCGTCCATGG
>CAIQSZ010000238.1 GCA_903874575.1 uncultured Elusimicrobia bacterium | reverse complement strand
GTGTTGATGAACGAGCATGGTCGAGGCCATGATAAGCCCAAGCCAAACGAAGAAGAAGACTTTGACGATTCCTGGGGCGAGGGCGTCGGTCACGGCTAAAGCAATTAAAGCGCTAAAAACGACGTGCAAGGACGGAACCAAATTGTGCGGCATATCGATTGCGAATAGGCGCGAATAAACGTCCTTATAAAACAGATCTGTGGGAACGACGCGCGCGAACCCTAACCGCGCCGGCAGCAGCAGGAAAGCTAAGCCGCAGAAGATGGTCGCCGCGACCAACTGACGTCCGAGCGCGCTCAGACGCGGTGGGGTGAGGAAGAACGGCGGCGCCAAGAACAATGCGTACATCGACAGATACAACCAAATAAAAGACGGGATGAACGGCACTGCAAGTTCCGGAATAACGTAAAGGTCGAACAGGCGTGCCCGTTGCGAAGTCAGCCGGTTGCAAGTCGGATAGATGGAAAAAAATGCGACCCCGACCCAAATAGCCCAAAATCCATAGGTTTTCCACGCACGGAGCCGTTCATTCATCCAGGTAGATTTAACCGGATGGGCGAGACCCGATCAAGCCTCGAATTGTGCCTGCGAAGAACCTTGAAGCCGCAGCCGCGAATTTTCAATGCGGCGAATTCGGTTCGTCGCGCCGGCGCCAGCGCTTGATCAGGGAGGGCAGGACCATCATCAAGACCAGGATGATGACCATCGTCTTCGTGCCGTCGCCCAAAATGGAGTTGAGCCAGAGGGTGGAGACCATGATGAGGGTGAAGAACATCATGTCGCCGGTGATGGCCAGGGCCCAGCCGGAGAGGAAGCCGTGGCCGGCGGCGCGGGTGGCGGCGCGGCCGGTCATGGGATCGACGCCGAAGGCGATCAGGATGAGGGTAATGGGCCCGCCTTTCGTGCCGTAGGACGCGGTGGTCTTGCGCACGAAGTCCCTCAGGATGGACGTGACTTTGGCCAAGGCGGGGACTTGGCGGGCGCCGGCGATCATCAGGCGCATGACGGGCTCGAAGGTGCAGGCCAGCAGGACGTCGGAGACGAAGTAGAGGAACTCCATGGCGGGCCAGCCGATGCCGCGGTTGCGCGCGAGCAGGACGCCGGCGGGAATGCCGCCGCCGACGGGAATCACGAAAAGCATCAGGACCGCGCCCCAGCCTGTCATCAGGGGAGATTGTAGCGTGTATCGGGGCCGGCCTTGACGGCTTCCGACGCGGCTGTTACACTGAAGACGTCGGACGTGACAGTTCGGCGGTGGGACTTTAAGGCTCAACTTGGCCCCGGCCTCAACGGGACCTAAAGCGGATTCGAACGGTTGACCTTGGTCCTGCTCGGGCCGGGGTCGTTTCTTTTCCAAGAAACGGACCTGGTGGTCTCCAAAAGCGTATGAGGGCGCGTGGAGGGGACATGTCCATACAGTCGAGCGAGGAATACGAAAAGCAGGGCCTCTCGCTGCTCCACTCGGAGCGGCCGGCGGAGGCGTTGGCGGTGTTCGCGGAAGGGATGCGCAGGTTCCCGGGCGACGCCGACCTGGCGATGGGGACGGCGATGGCGCGCTTGGGCATGGGTGATTTCATCCATGCCACCGAAATTCTGGAGCGGTTGAGCGTCTCCCATCCGGGCTCGGCGGAGACTCTGCAGGCGCTGGCGGAGGCGTATCTGGCGCGCGGCATGATCGGCGAAGCCGTGCGCGCGGCGAACTCGGCGGCGGACGGCGCGAAAGAAGACGCGCGCCAATTAAGCCGTCTGGGCCGTTCGTTCTATTCGTGGCGGCGGTACCGCGAGGCCGTCCCGTACTACGAACTCGCGACCGAAGCCTCGCCGGATTGGAGCGAGGCTTGGTTCGGATTGGGCGCGTGCCGGTGGGCGCTGAATCAGGCGGCCGGCGCCGAGTCGGCTTTGCGTCGGGCGGCGCGGTTGGATCCCAAGGACTGGCAGGCGAAGCAGTTCTTGGGCTGCCTGTTGTGCGACGTGGGCCGCAAGGACGAGGCGCGGGGCATGTTGGAAGCCGTGCCTCTGGACGTGCCGTGGCAGAGGCCGGCGCTGGAACGCCTGGTGGCGCTGTCTTGGTGGCCGTCGGACGAGAAGAGGGCCCGGCGGATGGAAGATCTGTGGCGAGGCACGATGGGAGGCGCGGCGCCTCGAGGTATGACGGACGTGATGGCCGAAGTCAGCGGCAAGATGGACGGGCCGTTCGCGTAGATCGACGGCGCTCATTGCGGGAGGGGCCGCCCAGTCGAAGGGGCGGCTCCGTTTTTTTCGGGAATCTGCGATAATGCTTTTCATGACGAAACAGGAACGGCTCAAGGAGCGCATCGCGCGGTTCGCGCGGGAGCGCCAGTGGGAGAAGTACCACACGCCGAAGAACCTGGCGATGGCCATGGTTAAGGAAGCCGCCGAGGTAGTGGAGATATTCCAGTGGCTGACGCCCGCCCAGGCCGAGCGCCTGACGCCCGCCCAGCGCGCGCACTTGGCCGACGAGCTGGCCGACACCTACGTCTATCTGACCAAGATCGCCGACCGTTTCGGCATCGATCTGGACGAGGCGGGGCTGGCGAAGATGGTCAAGAACGAGCGCAAGTACCCGGCCGCGCTCCAGCGCGGCGGCATCGTCAAGCGCCGGCGCTCCTGAGCGCGTCCAGATTTTCGCGCAGCAGCGCGAGGCGTCCGTAGACGTCCACGCTGACCGGCAGCGGCTGGACCTTGAGGCCGACGTAAGAGAGTTCCCCGGCTTGCGCCAGAGCCTCCCTCGCGGCGGGGATCGTGAGGAGGGACGACCCGCGGGAAACGGAGAAGGGCGCATGGGAGTCCTTCCATGCGCCGTAATCCGGATCGCTTGCCGCCGTCCCGGATAAAAAAAGACCGGCCAAGAGACCGGCGTCGCGGCAGAGGCGGATGTGTTCGATGGGGCCTTCAATAGAGCGTGTCTCGACGGCCGATCTGCCCCAGTTGACGAGCATGCGCGCGGGGACGGCCCCTTGCGAGAGCTTCACGGCGGCGCATTCGTCCTCGACTCTCAGGAAGCCCTTTTCCGGCGGCCGGCCCGTGGAGGCGGCGTCGCAGTGCTCGACCAAAATCTCGGCGCCGGACCAATCCCACGAACGAATCCAGGACAGGGAATCGGCGAAACATTCAAGGTTCGACTTCGCGCCGGAGCCGTCCAGGCGCGGGGCGGAGTGGACGGCGACCGCGCGGACCGCCGCCGCTCCCAGGCGGTCGTGGAGGCGCTCGACGGCTCGGGTCGCCGAGTAGGCGAAGTCGAGCGCGCGCTTGCGGCCGTCCGGATCGACGGAGGCCAGCCCGAAGCGCTTATCGTCCTTCAGCCGATCCATCGTGCCGGGCAGGAGGGTCAGCACGAAGCGCCACCCTGGGCGCAAGCGGCCGATCAGCCATTCGTCGTCGTGGGCGTGCAGGCGGCCGTAGTAGGGCAGTTCCAGCCCCGCCAGGTCCAGCCGGGCCAGTGCGTCGAACAACGCGGACTCGCCGCCGCGGTCCCAGGGTGCGCCGGGCTTGGCCAGCGCGTACGACGAAACAAATATTTTCATAGCGACAGCCCACGAGAAGCGCCCCCGGCCGCCGGACCGGAGGCGCTTCTCACGGACTGGATTGCGGGGCTATTGTAACTCGTTCTTTTCAGCCTGAAGAGAGCTACTCAACTGGCTCAATCCAGTCAAAATAGGAGCGGGGGCGTCCGCATTTTCTGCAGCTCCGACGAAATTATTCAATAGCCTGATCGCATTATCCGATACACTTATGACGCAGGCATCGTCGCAATCACGCGGCGGCGCGACGGATGCGATTTGGTATTCCAGCCCTCTCAATTTTCCACTCAAAAGTTCGGGAATACCGTCCTGGTCGGATAGCTTGTGTACTTCGCCTAGAACGCGATTGAGTTCCCAGAGAAGGGACGCAGCTTTCTTTGCTTTTAGGGAATCAATCCGCAACGATGCGGTAGCGACACCGCGTCGATCGGCGGCGGCTGGATGTTTGTCCTTATACTTTTTAAGTAGATACTCATATGTAAATCTTTCTGGCTCTTGGTCCCCGCGCGCGTGAGCATGGCCTTCTTCATAATCAGGAAGTAGATAC
>CAIQSZ010000237.1 GCA_903874575.1 uncultured Elusimicrobia bacterium | reverse complement strand
CCCGCCGACCAGCAGCGGGGCGAACAGTTCGAGCGCGGCGATGTCGAAGGCGATGGTGGTGATCGCGAGCAGCGTGTCGATCGCCGCGATGCCCGGCCTTTTCGTGATGCTGGTCAGAAAGTTGACCAGCGCCCGATGGCCGACCTCCCCCGTCGCGAAGGCGCCGTCGACGACGGCCTGCGCCTGCGTCGCGGTCCGGATTTCCCCCGAACTGCGGTAGTCGTAAAGATCGTAGTCGCCGTCGGCGCAGAACGCGGACGGCGCGGGCCCGCTCGAGCATCCGAACGGGAAAGCGGCGGCGTCGTCGGAGACCAGGCGGTTGCGGTTGAACGAAAGGACGGCCCGGGGCCCCGCGTCGAAAGCATAGGCGAAGCGGCCGCCCAGGTCGCTTGCGGTGATCTCGACGGGCCGGCTCCAGGCCTGATTGTTCAGCATCGTCTCGGGGGAAACGCCGGAGGGCAGCGCCCGGCCGTCCAGCAGTTGATAGCCGGGCACGGACAGCTGGCTTTTCTTCTGCCAGTCCGCGTCGATTTCAAGAAGGGCCCGGTCGCTTACGCGCCAGTCAAAAAAAGCGCCGGCGAAATTACGCGAGCCGACGGCCTGCCGGACGTAGGGATGGTAGTCCTCGCGCGCCGCGTTGAAGCGGTAGCCGAAGCGCCCGCCGCCGAAGCGTCCGCCCAGGTCCGCGTGGGCGTAGCGCGTGCCGTTCTCGCCGAGCGCGAACTCCAGGCGGCGCGCGGCCCGCTCGGGCGGGCGCTTGAGGACGTAGTTCACGACCCCGCCGGGCGAGGCCAGCCCGGCCTCGAACCCGGCCGCGCCCTTCAGGATCTCGACGCGCTCCTTGTTCTCGAGCGGCATGCTGGACTCGTTGGCGACGGTCAGCCCTTCGCGCTTGAAGCCGGTCGCGTTGTCGAGGGCGTAGCCGCGGATGGAGAGGCTCTCGTAGTAGCCGACCGGCGCGTAGTTCTCTCCGACCGCGGAATCGTTGCCGGCCGCGGCGACGACGCCGCGCGCGAGCTGGTCGTCCATCACCGCGCGGGTCACGACGCAGACGGAGGCCGGGGTCGCCAGCAGGGAACGCTCCGCGGGCCCGGCGCGGAAGTCCACGGCCCCGTAGTCGTCGCCGGGCCGCGGCGCGGTCACGACGACGGTCTCGAGCTCGGCGGCGGCGGAGCGCGCGGCGAGCGAAACGGCCAGGACGAAAACGGCGGCGCGCAACGGTTCCAGGAGTCCCTCCGCTGGCATTACCCAGATCAGGTTTTTCGGGTCTCCCGGCAACACCGGAACTCTCAGCCTGGTCGCACCAAGCTCCCCGCACGACGCGCTATTCTAGCATGGACGGACGAACCGAGATCAACGATCGCTCCACGATGACCGCCTACGGAATATTGAGGCGAATAAAAGCCCCCCTGATCGGAGTCGGATGACGAGAATCCGTTACATTCAAAAACCCCTGTGCGCGCAACACCTCGTAGACATAGGGATCATGACCTAAGATTTGATCGTATCTAGCCATCAATGAACCGTGAGGGTACAACGGCATGAACTCGATTCCGCTCCTGTAGGGATCCCAAGATCGGATCACGCGCAATCCGTCATAGAAATTCGTGAAGTGAGCGATCACTACCTGCGTATGCGGATCGGACGGATGGAGTTCCGCGGCAATGGCCAGACCCGTATAGAGTCGATCTCTGGCCGCGTGTATCGCAACCAGCATCGCGGGGTATAAATCGGTTCGATCCTTGAATTGCATGAGATCGGCTAGAAGCACGGGAATCGCAGACCCGCCCGAACGGATTCTTGCATCGGTCATCTGCCCATAGCCCACGAACTTCCCGCCAACTACGCCGGCATAGTAAAAAGTCCACGGCTCGGCCGCCCTCAGAGCCAAGGAACCCCGACACACATCCATGGATTTGGAGCAATCGTGACCGAAATACCCGCGCATCATCGCGGTGACACCCGCTATCGGGACAATTTCCATCGTCTGCATTTCGCCTTTGCCGATCCTGGCATGCCTGATTTTTTTCACCTCATCCTCGATCCGTTTAGCCTTGGTCGCTAAAATCTGGTTAGCGGCGTCAACGGGGTCTCCGAGTCTACCCACGAAACTCGCCGATTTTTTCGTAAAAATAAGACGCAGGCGATCCAAAGCGTCCAAGACAGCGACGGGGTCCCAATCGGCTAAATCAGTGCTTGACGCTTTTAACTCGGTTCTGGCTACATCATCGCCCCACTGATACGCCATGAGGTTTTCAGCCATGGCGGCCGCAATCAGAGGTCGTGTATTATCTCTATGGCTAGCATTGATATAGGTCAGGGCGGAGTTCAGCGCGGCGAATACCGCGAAACCCTCGTGCAACTTATCTTCTCCCGCATTATCCACCAAACGCGCCGAGAAGTCGCGGATATCCGCCGTCAACGCAGGGATTGGATCGGAGGAGGCAAAAGGTCCCGTTCCATCACTTTTCATTTGCTTCAGAGTTCGACTAATGGCTTTGCCGCTGGCACGCCAATCGGTGTTTGAGTAGTTCTGATTATCCAATCCTTCCCTCAATCTAACTATTCTCTGTTCAAGTGGGCGAATCTCAGCATCAGAGCCATCACGCGCCCGAATTAATTCCAGTTCACGCTCAGCCTCCACGATCTTCGTTAGCATTCTCGGGCGATCAGTCTTGACGAATAAATATGCCCATGCCCGCTCGATCATCTCCGTTCTAATGTCCACGGGCAAGGCCGCGAATGCGCCTCCATCGAATTGAGCGTTGGCGATGCGCTCGTGCGCGCTCCGAATTTCTTCGCGCAAACCCGCGATGACTTGACGGTTCACATCTGAGACATCGACCGGGGTGTATTGGTAGGAAATCTTCGTCGGTTTGAAGACCGAAGGCGTGTTGACCAAGCGGCCGCCTTCCACGCTCGTCAGCCAGGGAGATTCCCGCTGGTCGAGGCTTTCCAAAACGCCTTTCATCGCCCTGACACGCGAGAGATAGCTACCTATTCCCACTTCGCTCAAATCCATGCGCTCGGCCAAAATGGTATAGAAAATTGCAGGTTCCACCGGGTTGAATACATCGGGTTCGCGGTGTTGCAGCTCCAATCTCAAACTCGCGAAGTGAGAGCTCACCTCTTCAGGACGCGAAGCCCTTACCAGTTCCAAAACCAACACGGAGGCCGGGGTGAGACCCAGTCGTGTCAACTCTCTGAGGGCCCGCACAAACCGGTCTACTCCTACAGTCGGGCTTATGTACTCTGGTGCTGACCGAGCGACCGATAGAAGCAGATTCTCGTGCGCGGAAGCATGAGTCTCGGACTCCCGGCCCCAACTTGCGTGGAAGAGATCAATCAGCCTCTGTTCTTCATCCGTCCTACGTCCCACGTTGAGAGCGATATGTCCCGCTACTTCACGGACCTCATCGGGAAGCGGAGCGAAGTCCGTGCTCGTCCGATCCGTCGCCATTCTCTGTAGGAAATCCACTGCAACCTTAATGGTGCCTACAGTAACCCCCTCCCGTTTTAAGGCCCTTTCCAACACTAGCGCGACCTGTCCCATGAACTGGACTCGATCGGCCAAAGAATGAAGGCTACTTCCCAGCGTCTTCAACAAGACCGCGCGAAAGTGAGCGTAGCTGGCATCGGCAATAACTTCCACTGCCCCCTCCGGGGTATGGCCT
>CAIQSZ010000236.1 GCA_903874575.1 uncultured Elusimicrobia bacterium | reverse complement strand
TCCGATGCCGATTTGCAGAGAGGTCTCGACGAGATTTCGAAGCTTGTGGGGGCGTCCTACAGAGATCTGGATTCGGCCATGAAGGAAATGGGAAGTAATTCCGAGATCGTCAAGCTTGCAATCGATTCAATGAAGTCTAAGGATCGCGGAAAGGCGCATAGGCCGTCCGACGGGACGCCGGGGTCCGGCGGTCAAAACGCCGGAGGCATGGACGCGGGCTCCAAGCCAGGGGCCGACGACAGCCCTCTGGCTGATTTCGACCAAGCCGCCCGCGAAGGCGCAGCGGCCTCCCTGGCGGCGGACGGCGGGAACGCGTTGGATCGGAAAAACTACGCCGAAGCGGCGGAACTGGCGAGGGCCGCGCTGACGCTGGATCCCGCCAACGCGGAGGCCATCACCGTCGTCCATTTCACCGACGGACGCGTGGAATTCGGGGCGGGCGGCGGCGCCGCCGCTGCGCCGGCCGCCGTCTCCGGGGGCGGGCGGGGGTTTGCGGGCGGTTCGGCGGCGGGAGGGGGGCGCGCGTCCTTCGGCGGCTTCGTCGGGACGGGTGGCGCGGCGGGCGGCGGGCTCGCGTCGAGTTCCGGCGAGCGGGAGGCGTCCGCGCGGCTGTCGGTGGAGCAGGCGCAGAACGCGATGCGCCTGCATGATCTCAGCGGCGCGATGACGCACGTCGAGCGCGCGCTGGCGGCGGCTCCGGGCGATCCGGCGCTGCTGAACATGCGCGCGTCGATCCACGCGCGCCGTCACGACTACGCGAAGGCTTTGGCCGACGAGAAGGCGGCGCTGGCGCGCGCGCCGAAAAATCCCACGCTGGTCAAGGCGAAGGGCTTCATGGAGCTCCGAGGCGGGCAGTACAAGGACGCGCTCGCCAGCGCCAACGCCCTGATCGAGGCCAACCCCAACGACGCCTACGGCTACGCCTTGCGGGCGCAGGCGTACGCGCGCCTGGGCGATCACGACGCGTACCTGGCCGACATCCGGCGCGCGGCGGAGCTCGATCCGTACTATCGGGAAGCGGCGGCCCACCCGTCGAATCTGCAGGCGCCGACGGACGCCGACCTGCTGTTTTTGTTCCCGGGCGAGGAAGCGCCGCGGACGACGCCTCAGCCGGCGGCTCCCGGCCGCGGGCGGCCGTTCTCGTTGGTGCTGGGCGCCGGCGTCGCGGGCGGGCTGCTGCTCGCCCTCGGCCTCCTGCGGACCGTTCTGGCCCCGCTCAAGGAGCGTGTCTCCTCGGTGTTCACCCGCGCCACCCGCGTCGGGCCGACCGTCGGATCGCTTCCCGACGAATCCGCGCCGGACGCCGCGCCCGCCGGGCTGATCCACGGCCAATACGAGATCGCGCGTCCGATCGGCGCGGGCGGGATGGGCGTGGTCTATGAGGGCACCGACCGCTCGCTCGGCCGGCGCGTGGCGATCAAAAAGATGCGCGACGAACTGCGCCTGGACCCGCGCGAGCGGGAGCGCTTCGTGTCCGAGGCGAAGACCGTCGCGGCCCTCCATCACCCCGGGATCGTCGACATCTACGCGATCGCCGACGAGGGCGACGACGTGTTCCTGATCTTCGAGTTCGTCGACGGCAAGACCGTGCACGAGCTGCTCTCGGAATCGGGCCGGTTGAGCCCGGAACGGGCGATGAAGATCGTGGAGGCGTCGGCGGACGCGCTGGAGTACGCGCACGCTCGCGGCGTGATCCACCGCGACATGAAGCCGTCGAACATGATGGTGGACGGCGCGGGGCGCTTGAAGGTGATGGACTTCGGCATCGCGCGCCTGGCCAAGGAAGCGGCGACGCGCTACACGAACACCAATACCATCGTGGGCACGCCGCCGTACATGGCGCCCGAGCAGGAGCAGGGCCAGGTGAGGCGCGAGTCGGACGTGTACGCGCTGGCGGTCTGCGCCTACGAGATGCTGACGGGGAGCCTGCCGTTTACGGGAGTGGGCGGAGGGATGCTGCTCAACAAGATCAACATGAGCTACGCCCCGCCGTCGCGCCAGCACGCGAATTTGCCGGCGTCCTTGGACCCCGTCTTCCAGCGCGCCTTCCAGGCCGATCCCGAGCGGCGCTTCCGCGCCCCCAAGGAGTTCTCGGCCGCCCTGCGCGCCGCGTTTGCCGCCGACATCCATACCTGAGCGCTTGAGGCCCTTGACAGATCAACAATTTCTGTGAACACTTCCTTGTGCTGTTAAATTCTCGGGATAGAGGAGAAGGAGAAATGAAGATAATCCCCTCATTGCTGGCGTCTGTCTTCGTGTTCTGCGGTGCTGTGGCTTACGCTGCGCAAGCGCGGATAGACGCGAAAGTCCCAGATGTAGATTGCAGTAATGTTTACACATTTGATGCGGAGCCGGTTTCTTCGGTGGAGGGGCTTGATTCTCTTGTTAAGACTTACGCAATACCTGAAGGTTGCCCAACTAAGCTATTTGTCTTTGCCAAAGACAAATATATCAAGGATCACATCCTTGCGGTTGCGGATCCTCTCTCGAGCGAAGGCGTCAAAATTGTTGTTCAAACGCCAGATGAGTTCTCAGAGCATATGCATGCAGGCTCGATTCCTCTGCCTAAGTGGCATGAAGGTGTGGACAAGCTCATTCGTAGACTATCTGTTGTCTCTTTTGTTTACACTGCTAATACCGGGAAAAAATAGAGGGAATATCGTTTCAAACTGTAAGAGAGACGACAGGCGGCGAGTAATGCCGCCTGTCGTCTCGATTTTTGCAGGCCAATGGGGATTCCTGGACCCAATCCCGGAAAAACTCGACATTTTCCATGCAGTTACAAGCATCTCAGTACATGCCCTTGCCGGGAAGCGGCAGGACTGTTATACTTCCTCCGTCGGGGGTGAATTAGCTTCGACAGACGTGGTTGAGCCGAAGATCGCAGGCTCGGGTTGGTCAGGACCCGGCAAAAACCAGACCAAACAACAACTGCCAACACACAGTTGGCTTGGGCCGTCGCCTAACACGCGATAGGCACACGCTGGTCCTTGACGCCTGCTAGAGGGTCGCCAGTGTAATGAGCAGGATGCGGTCCTTCCCCGTGATCCCGTGGGCGGGGGGCCTAAGACCGAACGGGGTTAGCCCGGAGAGCACGCGTCCGTCGGTTTTCTCCGGGCGAAATTAAGGACGGGCTAAGCCTGTAGTGATCCCGGCCGGCTTCGTTTGGACGCGGGTGCAACTCCCGCCACCTCCACCATTTTGATGGGCGACTCACGTGCGGTCACCCTTTTGGGTTCTTACGGGCTCTTCGCGGGGCTGTCTTTGCTTGTGGCCGCCCGGCCCGAGCTGGCGCCGCACGCGTTTCCCGCCTTCGCGATCCCGTTGCTGTGGTCGGACCTGCGCCGCGACGCGGATTCGCCCGCGGTCCTGACCTTCCTGGCGACCGTCGCGGGGGCGATCATGGCCGCGCGGACTTCGGACTTGGGCGCCCGGGCCGGGATCGCTGTCGGCGTGGCCGGGCTGTGGGCGCTGGCGGCCGCGCTCTCGACGCACCGCGGCCGCCAGGCCGCCGACGAGCGCGCCCTGCTTCTGGAGCAGATGAGCCTGCAGGACGCCATTCGCGACGGCGAGCGCGACCTCAAGTACTACAAGGGCTACGAGGAGACCGTCGGCTCCGAGACGCGCCTGCGCCGCGACATGGCCGACGCGGCCAAGAGCCTTTCGGGCACCATGGACGGCGCCGAGGTCCAGGCGCGCTTGGTCGCCGTGCTCGCCGCGCGCTTTCCGCGCGCGCGCCTCGAGGTGGTCCCGGGCGCGGGCGGCGATCCTCTCCTGCTGGCCGCCGCGCGCCGCCGCGGGCCGGTGCTGGTCAAGGACGCGCGCCAGGAGTCGGAGTTGGTGCCCGGGGCGCGCTTCGCCTCGGCGGTCGCGGTTCCGTTCAAGGTGATGGGCCATCCCGCGGGCTTCGTGAAGCTGGAGAGCGACGAGGCGGGGGCGTTCGGCGCCGACGACGTGAAGGCCGCCGACCTGTTCGCCACCATGGCCGCGTTGAGCCTGGAGAACATCGCGCTTTACGAGAACGTGCACCGCCAGGCCACGCACGACGCGCTCACCCAGCTCTACAGCCATCGCGCGTTCCAGCAGCGTCTTCAGGAAGAGGTCCTTCGTTCCGGCCGCGCGCAGACTCCGCTGTCGCTGATCATGTGCGACGTGGACCACTTCAAGCGCTACAACGACTCGTACGGCCATCAGGCGGGCGATCATCTGCTGCGCACGCTTTCCGGCCTCCTGGCCTCGTTCGCCCGTCCCGTCGATTTCGTCGCGCGCTACGGTGGCGAGGAATTCGCCGTCATCCTGCCCAACTTCGCGCGCGACGAGGCCGTGCGGCTGGCCGAGCTCATGCGCGCGCGCGTCGCCGCCGAGCCCTTCGTCTTTCAGGGCGCGCCCACGCGCGCGACGATGAGCTTCGGCGTGGCGTCGTTCCCGCAGGACGCCACGACGGCGTCCCAGATCGTGCGCTCCGCCGACGAGAAGCTGTATCGCGCCAAGGACGGCGGGCGCGACCGGGTGGTCGGATGACC
>CAIQSZ010000235.1 GCA_903874575.1 uncultured Elusimicrobia bacterium | reverse complement strand
GCAAGCGGGGCGACGCCGCGCGGCCCGCGATCCCGGCCCTGCGCCGCGCGCTCGGCGACCGCGATCGGCGCGTGCGGGCCAGCGCCGTGCTGGCCTTGGGCGGGGTGGGCGGTTCGTCCGCCGACGTCGCGGCGGACGTGCGGCGGGCCCTGCGCGACAAGGACGAGGACGTCCGCTTCAGCGCCGCGATCGCGCTTGAGCGCATGCGCGCCGGGCGCTGAATCCAGGCCGCGCGGACCAACGGCTCGAGGAAGTGCTGTTGGACCCATTCGGATTTGGGTCCTTCGACCTTTGTCTCGTCGGGCGGCGCCGCTATACTGTACTCGATGACGGAAGCCTGTCGTCTGAAGCTTGGAGAGCGGGCAATTTTATCGTCTTCCTTGGCAATTCTCCCGTTGCTCCTCCTCGCGCCGGAAAGCCCATGCGCTATATTCTCTTCCCGCGCGGGAACGGCGCCGTCGGGAGGCGTCGCTTTGGGCGTCTCGCTCGCGCGACTGCCGGACAGCCTGCCTCTTATCCCCGGACTTAGGAACGAGGTCGCCGGCTTTCTCGCCGCGCCGGCCGCGCCGGATTTGGCGGCTTTCGCGGCGAAGTTGGATCGCCTGGGCCCCTTACTCGATGCGTCGTCGCTCCCACGGCTTCGGGCGGAGGAGTCGGCGAGTATGAGCCGCTTCATGGATCACGCGGCCCTGGTCGCCCCTGAAGACCTCGCCGCCCGGCTGGCTCGACTCGACGTGGTCTTGTGGCGGAGTCCGGTCGGAGAACACGTTCCCGGAGTGCAGGAGGCCTTGCGCGCGGCTCGGGCCGCGGTCCCGTTCTGGCGTCGATCTCGGCTTGATGCCGTGATCCGAAGCGCACTATCCGAATTGGGCGTGCCGGCGATGCTTGCAGCCCTCCCCGAAGGCGGCGCGGGCGGCTCCGTGGTCGCCTATTATAAACAGTCCCCGCTTGAGACGCATGCGCGGCCTCTCGAGGCGGCGGATTTCGAGAGTATGTTCGGGGTCGACTACACGCCGGGACTCGTCGTCCCCGAAGAGGCCCGCGGCGTCGTGCTGGGCAAGAAGAGCTATGTCCGCTTGCTGCCGACGACCCGGCTCATCGCCGATGCCTACCGCGACGCGGCGCGCTCGGGACGCAGCGCGGCGACTTTCGTGGCTCCGGTGAGCGCAGACGTGGGTCTGGGGCTTTTTGCCGCAGAGGGCGTCCCTCGCGGAGGCCTTATCGGGGAGTACGCGGGCAGATTGTCGCCGTCCGGAGGGTCCTACGCGATCGGCTATATCAACGACGATCAGACGTTCCGCGCGAACGTGGACGCGGAAAAAATCGGGAATCATCTCCGGTTCATGAACCACTCATACGAGCCCAACGCCAAGGTGCAGAACGTCTTCGATGCCGGACTCTGGCATGTGTTCTTCATCGCCCAGCGCGCCATCCGTGAAGGGGAGCAGATACTCTTCGACTATGGACGCGGCTACTGGTCCGTGATGGCGGCGCTGGGCCGTTCCGGGCCCGCATCGCTGAAACCATGACGGCGCGGCGTCTGGCGGGCGCGCGGCGGGCTTAGGCGTCCGGCCTCCGGATGGGCTACAATCTAAAGCGATGAGCGTCCCGTTCTGGTCCTTCGACCCCGTGTTGTACGCGTCGACCTTCGGCCTCGTGTTCCTGTCGGAACTTCCGGACAAGACCGCGCTCGCGACCATGGTCATGGCGACCCGCCGTCGTCCCGCGGCGGTGTTCGCCGGGGTGACGGGGGCGTTCATTTTTCAATCCTTCGTCGCCGTGCTCTTCGGCGGGGCGCTGAACCTGCTGCCGGCGCATTGGGTGCGCTTGGGCGCCGGGGCGCTCTTCCTCTTCTTCGCCTGGAAGCTGTGGACGCAGTCCGACGAAGCGGAGGAGGTCGAGGGCGTGCGCGGCTGGCGCGCGTCCGGTTTCGCGCGCACCGTCGGGGCCGCCTTTCTCGTGATCGTCCTCGCGGAGTGGGGGGACTTAAGTCAGCTGACGACGGCGGCGCTCGCCGCCAAGCACGGCCGCCCGCTCACGGTCTTCCTGGGCGCGGTTTCCGCGCTCGCGTCGGTGACGGCGATCGCGGTCACGGTCGGACACGGCCTGAAGGCCCGCTTCCATCCCGGGAAGGTCCGGCGCGTCGCGGCGGCGCTGTTCGCGCTCGTCGGCACCCTGATCCTGGTTCGCTCCGCCTAGGCCTTGCGGCGCGTCGCGGCGGGCCGCGACAGCTCGTTCATCACGGCGAAGAGCAGGTCGAAGTCCTCGTCGTCCGGCGCCAGACGGTACAGCATCTGGCGCACGCGCAGGAGCCGCGCGTCGGTGAAGCGCGGCGCGGCGGCCAGGCGCGGCTCCAGGAACGACCACAGCCCCAGCATCCTCTCCAAGCCCGCGGCAGGACGGAG
>CAIQSZ010000234.1 GCA_903874575.1 uncultured Elusimicrobia bacterium | reverse complement strand
CGGCTTCAGCGGCGGAGCGCTCTTTAATCTCGAAACCCGCTACCGCTACAATCCCGACGTCGCGAGCCTGGTCGCGATGGTGCCGGCGGTCATGTCCCTGCTGCTGATCTTTATTCCCTCCATGCTCACTGCGCTGGGGGTGGTGCGCGAGAAGGAACTGGGATCCATCCTGAACCTCTACGTCACGCCCGTGACCAAGCTTGAATTCATGCTTGGCAAGCAGCTTCCCTACATTGCGATCGGCATGATCAATTTCGTGCTGATGACGCTGATGGCGCTGCTCATATTTCGCGTGCCGATGAACGGAAGCTTCCCGGCGCTCGCGACAGGAGCCCTGATCTATGTGACCGGAGCGACCGGACTGGGCCTGCTGATGTCCACGTTTACGGACAGCCAGATCGCCGCGATTTTCGGCACCGCCATCGGGACCCTTCTGCCGGCCATCCAATTCGCCGGATTACTCAATCCCATCTCCTCGCTGTCCGGCTTAGGTTCGATCATCGGGCGCCTGTATCCCACGACCTATTTCCTCATCATCTGCCGCGGAACCTTCTCCAAGGGCCTGGGATTTCGCGAACTGTACCCCTCGTTTCTCGCGCTTGCGGCGATGGTCCCCGTATTGACCGTCGCCAGCGTATCGCTGCTCAAGAAGCAGGAGGAGTGATGGCAAGTCCAGCGAATATTTTCCATCTCGGCGTGAAGGAGTTGCGCAGCCTGTATCGCGATCCCGCGATGTTGGTGCTGATCGTTTGGGCGTTCTCGATCGGCATCTATGTCGCCGCGCGGGCGCAGCCGGAGGTGCTGCAGGACGCTCCGGTCGCGATTGTGGATCAGGACCAAACGCCGCTTTCCATGCGCATCACCGACAGCCTGTATCCTCCCCATTTCAAAAAGTTCGTGTTGGCGTCTTCGCGCGACGCCGACCTCGGCATGGACAACGGCCGGTACAGCTTTTCCCTGGAAGTGCCTCCCGACTTCGAGAGGGACGTCGTCGCCGGCAAACGGCCGGCGGTGCAGCTCAACGTGGACGCCACGCTCGTCAGCCAGGCGTTCGTCGGAGCCGGGTACATCCAGAGCATCGTGAGCGGCGAAGTGACCGACTTTATGCAAAGGCATCGCTCCGTCCCGCCCTTGCCGGTGGAGCTTGCGCCGCGCATCTTATTCAATGAAAACCTCACCCAGACTTGGTTCGTCGCCGTCATGGAACTGATCAACAACGTCACCATGCTCTCCATCATCCTGACCGGAGCCGCCCTCATTCGCGAGCGCGAGCACGGAACCATCGAGCATCTGCTGGCGATGCCGCTGACGCCGTTCGAGATCATGGTCTCAAAGATATGGTCCATGGGCCTGGTCGTCCTCATCGCCGCGACTTTCGGCCTGCAGATCATGGTCAGAGGAGCCGTCGGCGTCGCGATCTCGGGCTCCGTGCCCCTGTTCCTGCTCGGGGTAACGCTCAGCTTGTTGGCCACCACCTCCATGGGGATTTTCCTGGGTACGGTCGCGCGCTCCATGCCGCAGTTCGGGTTGCTCATAATTCTCGTCCTGCTTCCGCTGGAGGTTCTCTCCGGTTCGCTCACGCCGCGGGAGAGCATGCCCGCGCTGGTGCAGAAGATCATGCTGGCCGCGCCCACGACTCACTTTGTAAGCCTGGCGCAGGCCATCCTCTATCGCGGCGCCGGCTTCAGCGTGGTGTGGCCGCAGTTCCTTGCGCTCCTCGGCATAGCGATTTCATTTTTCACCGCGGCGCTCGTCCGTTTCCGCCTCTCCATCGAGACGATGCAGTCATGAGACGCTCCATCTCCGCGGCGCGCATCCTGACGGCCATCGGCGTTCTCTCCGGCTGCACGGCAGGCCCCCGCTACAAACGGCCCGCGGTGGACGCGCCGCCCGTTTACCGCGACGCCGACTCCGTCTCGTATCAGGCCGCCTCTTCGACAGCCTCCGTCGGAGACCTCACGTGGTTCGAGGTCTTCCATGATGAACCGTTAAAGGCGCTGATCACCGAGGCCCTCGATAGAAATTACGACGTGCGGATAGCCGCCCAGCGCGTTTTCGAACAGCAAGCACAGGGAGGCATCACGCGGTCGCAGTCTCTTCCCTCTTTAAACGGGGGAGCGTCCTACAGCGCGGTCGGCCTTCCCTCCGGACCGCTCGCGGACGGCTTGCCCTCCAAATTCTACGGCGGCACGGCCTCCGCGGCGTGGAACCTTGATTTTTGGGGGCTTTACCGGCGGCAGAACGAAGCGGCGCGCGCGCAGCTCCTCGCGACCGAATGGGGGCGACGGACGACCCTGAGCACGATCGTCATTCAGGTCGCAACCGCGTACATTCAGCTGCGAACGCTGGACGATCAGCTCGACATGACGCGAGCGACGCTGGAATCCCGCAGGGAATCGCTGCGGCTGGTGAGCCTTCGCGAGAGCGCCGGCTCGACGACGATGGCGGATGTTCACCAGGCGGAACAACTTCTCTATGCCGCGGAAGCGGTCCTGCCGAATCTTGAGCGCCAGAGTCGAGAGCAGGAGAATAACCTCAGTTTACTCCTGGGACGCAACCCCGGCCCGATCTCCAGGGGCAAGGGAAATCCCGAGCCGCCCCACCCCCAAGAGATCCCCGCCGGCATTCCGTCGCAGCTTCTGACGCGCCGCCCGGATATACAACGCGCGGAGGCGCAATTGATCGCCGCCAACGCGCGGATCGGCGCGGCGCGCGCGCAGTTCTTCCCCCAATTCAGCCTCACCGGCGTCGGCGGAACGATGACGAGCCAATTCGACAAGTTTCTCTCTCCCGACAGCCGCTATTGGCTGGCGGCGGGCATGATCAGCCTGCCTATCTTTACGGGCGGGAAACTGCGCAATGATCTGAGGCTTGCGAACGAAACGAAGCAGGAGATGGCGCTGGCATACCAGCGGACGATCGCCACCGCCTTCCGCGATGTCGCCAACGCGCTGATTTCTTACCAGAAATCGAAGGAGATTCGCAGCGCTCAGGAGAAGGAGGTCAACGCCGCCGGGGAATCCGTCCGGCTTGCGCGTCTGCGCTACGACAACGGAAGAAGCAGCTATCTTGAGGTCCTTACAAACGACACCAATCTCTTTGCCGCCCAATTGAATCTCGCCGGCGCTCGGCAGCAGGAAGCGCTTTGGCTTGTGCAGCTTTACGGCGCCTTAGGCGGAGGCTGGAAGTAGCGTTTTGCGCTCTGGGCCGCATCCGCCGGTTGCCCCCGCCTCTCGACAATAGGCGAACCGCACGACCGTCTTCAGGATGCGGTTCCCTGGCGATCGAGTTTTCCAAGCCGTCCGAGTATCTCGGAGACCATCGCTTCGTCCATGCCGAGTGGATCCACGATCTTCTGTTGCCGGACAGCGTCTACCGCGCCGGCTATAATCGCGAGCCGAATCGCGCCATCGCCTCGATGATGGGCTTCAGACCCTTCCCGCGCTCCGTCAACCGATACTCCGTCTGAGGAGGAACCGTCGGGAAGACCTTCCTGAGGACGACGCCCGCCTTGGCGAGATGCTTCAGCCGGGAGGCTAGAATTCGGGGGCTGATCTCGCCGACGGAGACGCGGAGTTGGGAGTAGCGTTTCGGGCCGGAAAGGAGGTCCCTGACGATGAGCATGGTCCATTTCCCCCCCATTAGGTCTGCCGTCTTTTGAACCGGGCAATCGGGAGCGCAGGAGGTCTCTTTATGTTTCATTAAAGATAGTAGGTATTAAATTAGTGCCTACTTTACAATAGATACCATGGCTGGTATGATGGCGAAACCATGAACGCCACTACGCCGACGAACGCCGCTCAATACGCCCGGGTACGATTCACTTGCCGTTTCATCGCCGTGGTCCAGTTTGGATTCGGCGCCGTCTTTCTGTTCGCGCCGGCCGCGACCGCAAGACTCTTCGGCTTCCCCCCTGCGCCGGGTTGGTCGGACTGGCTGCTGGGGATGATGGCGGCGCGGTTCATCGGCTACGGGTTCGGCCTGTTGCTTGCCGCACGCAACCCCTATGAACACCGCGCTTGGATACAGACGATGATCTTCGTCCAGGCGATTGATTGGATATTGACCGTGTTCCATCTGTCGAAGGGAGACATCACGTTGATGCAGGTGCCGACGGCCGTAATCTTCCCGCTGCTCTGGCTTGCCCTTCTCGCAGGCAATCGAACACCCTGGACCCGTCCTTTAGAGCCATGAGCGCGTTCGGCGCTTGGCTGCTTTCTTGGGCGCAGTCGGCGGAATTTTACACGGAATTCCATGAACGCGCCGTGGAGGCCGTCGGCCAGCAAGAGACGCGCGATTGGCTCGACGTCGGCTGCGGCCCGGGGCTTCTTTCGCGGCTTGCGGCACGCCGAGGGTATGCCGTAACCGGGGTGGATATCAGTCGTCACATGATCGACGCCGCCCGGTCTCTATCGGCGGGAAACGAGACGTACATCGTCCGCGGTCTCGACGGACTCGTCGCGGAAGGCGCCAAGGCGAGCGTGGTTTCGGCCTCGTCGCTGCTCGTCGTCATCCCGAATCCCGAGTTGGTCTTAGGTCAGCTCGAACGGCTCGTCCGACCCGGCGGGCTTCTTCTGGTCATTGAAGCGGGGAATGGCTTCAACTGGCGGACGGGCGTCCGCGCCCTGTTCGACGGCCGGATCAGGGGTCGCCTCCAGTTCCTAGTCTGGTTGTTCGTGCGCTCCGGACGGACGGTCGACGAATCTCTCTTCCGGCGGGAGAAACGTCCGTTTCGAAAGATCGAGTTGCTGGAGGGGATGGCGGCTGCCTGGATCCTGAAGTCCGCCGACGCACGGTGATTCGACGTCTGCTTCCACCAGATAATGTGATAATGTCGGCGGGCAGAGGACCTAACTTGCGAGCATGATCTCATGAGCAACCGATGGCAGGCTCTCGCCGCGAGCGCGATCGGCTTCGCGCTCGCGCTCGGCGCGGCCGAGGCGGGACTGCGCGCGATCGGCTTCGGCTATCCGATGTTCTACGCCTACGACGATTTCACCGGAGCCAAGCTGCGCGCCGGAGCCGAAGGCTGGCTGAACCAGGAAGCCCCGCCGATCTACATCAAGATCAACTCCGACGGCCTGCGCGACCGGGAGCACGCCGAGGATAAGCCCGCGGACACCTTCCGGATCGCCGTCCTGGGCGACTCGTTCGCCGAAGGCCTGGCGGTGCCCATCGAGAAGACGTTCTGGGCGGTCATGGAGGAGAGGCTCAACGCCTGCAAGGCGTTCGGCGCCAAGAAGGTCGAGGTGATCAATTTCGGCGTCTCGGGATACGGCACGGGCCAGGAGTTGATGACGCTGAGGCGCCGCGTTTGGCGCTACTCGCCGGACATGGTCCTGCTCGCCTTCACCACGGCCAACGACCTCATCAACAATTCCAAGACGCTCGAAGCCGATCACTTGAGGCCTTTCTTTTCCGCGCGGGACGGGAAGCTGGAACTGGACGACTCGTTCCTCCGGGACCCGGTCTACAAGCGCAAGACGGGAGCGCTGTGGCGGACCTATTGGACGCTGTCGGCCCGTTGCCGGATACTGCAGCTGATCAACCGGTGGAAAACGCGGCGACAGATCGCTCTGCGGGCCGCCGCGGCGCCCAAGGACGGCCGCGTGGAGGCCGGCCTCAACGCCGGGATTTACGCCGCGCCGACGACGCCCGTATGGATCGAGGCCTGGCGCGACACCGAGGCCCTCATCGTCGAAATGCGCAAGGAGGTCGAGGCCGGCGGCGCGAGGTTCTTCCTGGCGACCCTGACCACGGGCATCCAGGTCCATCCGGACCCGGCCGCCCGCAAGGCCGCTCTCGTCGGCCGAAACGTGGACCTGTCCTATCAGGATAAACGCCTGGGCGCCCTGGCGCGGCGCGAACGCTTGGATTTCCTGGCGCTGGGCCCCAGCCTGCGGGCGTACGCCGAGAGGCACAAGGCCTTCCTGCACGGCTTCACCACCTCGCGGCTGGGCGAAGGCCACTGGAACGAGGAGGGCCACCGCGTCGCGGGGGAGGCCCTGGCCGAACGTCTCTGCCGGTCCGTCCCGAAATGACCCGCGCCCGTCAGACCCGGCGGCGCGACCAGCGCCACGCGGGCACGAACGCGGCGGCCAGCAGAACGGCGCCGTAAAGCGGGCGCCACGGCATCGGCGTGCGGTCGATGGGACCGCCGTCGCGGAACACGACGACCGGCGGGAACACGCCCAGGTCCCATGCCGCGGCGGCCTGCTCGTCCAGCGTCTGCCGGTAGCCCGGCCATTGGAAGTTCGCCCCGACCGCGTGCACCAGCACCTGATAGGCGAAGACCGCGCTCCAGGCGGCCCGCCGCGCGGCCGAGCCGCGGATGTCGCTTTCCAGCTCCGCGCAGAAAAAAGCCAGCGCCAGGCAGACCACCGCGAAGTAGCGGTCGCCGTAGCTGTTGCCCGCCGTCCACGAGGTGCGCATGGAAAACGCCGCCCACGTCGCGGCGCAGGCGCCCATAAAATAGAACGCCCAGCGCCCCGAGGGAGAGCGCATCGCCTTCCACGCGCCCCACGCGCCGAACGCCGCCGCCGGGAAATAGAACAAAAAACCGCGCGAGGGGCTGAACAGCATCCCGGCCGCCGCGCCGGGGTCGAAGCGGACGAACATATTGGCCTGGAGCGCGTAGTACGGCGGCTGGAACGCGCCCGTGTAGTACCGCCAATACGCCAGGTTGAGCGCGACGGGCGCGACGGCCCCCGCCAGGAACGCCGCCAGCCGCTCGCGGCGGTGCACCAGCAGGTAGGCCACGGCCGCCGCGGAAAACACCAAGCTGTCCTCGCGGGCGGCCCACGCCAGCGCGAAGCCGAAGCCGGCCAGCGCCGACGCCGCCGCGCCCTCG
>CAIQSZ010000233.1 GCA_903874575.1 uncultured Elusimicrobia bacterium | reverse complement strand
GAAACCAAACCGCTCGGCGGCGCGATACATCGCACCGATGACGGTCGGCGCGGTGTAATGGGCGTTGAGGGTGGTGGCGCGGGCGGAGCGATGTTCTTCTGCTTCTCGGCGCACGCGCGCAGAACGTCCCGCGCCAATACGCCGGTCGGCTCCTGGACGCCCTTGGCGAACTCTTCGTAGCCGTCGCCGCCGGAGACCAGGAAATCCAAAGTCGCGACCGCGTAGGTCCGCGCGTCGTCGAGCGCCGCGCCCCCGACCGTGACGGCGCCCAAACGAGCGTGGCGCGGCCGCGCCCGGCGATACTCCGCGGTCATGCCGCCGATCTGCACGATGCGGCCGACGCCCACGCCGTGGTCGAGGGCCGAGCGCAGGTCCGCGCCGGTCATCTTGAGCTTCACGATCGAATTATCGAACGGCATCAGATTGAAGATATCCCGCAGCGTCACCGGACCCGACGCGATGGCCGCGCGCATGCCGCCGCCGTTTTGGAACGCGGCGTCGGCGCCGGCCCAGTCCTTGTAGCAGTCGGCCATCCACGAGCCGAGGCCGGACTCCTGGTCGGGAGAACCTCGATCCAGCGATGCGACGGCGGTCGCGATGATCAGTTTGAACGTCTCACCGACTTGAGCCGCGCAGGCGTCGACGACGCCCTTCACCTTGATATCCTCGCCCACGAGATCGGGCCGCAGATCCAGCAGTTCATCGGACGACGCGACGACCCGGCGGGACTCCGGATCGATCCTTAAGGTCGTACGACCGACCTTCGTCAGATAGGAGCCGGCCTGCACGACCAAGGTGCCGTGATCGGGATCGCGCCACGCATGACGCAGAGACGTGTGGGAGTGACCGCCGACGATCAGGTCGATGCCCGCGACCTCGCGCGCGAGGGTCTGGTCGCCCTCGAAGCCCTGCCCGCCGGGCTCCTCGTAGCCGAGGTGCGTCAGCGCGATGACGACCTGAGCGCCTTCCCGCTTGAGCTGGGCGACCTGGTCGCGCGCCTCGTCGACCTCGCGCCGGAAGGTCAGACCCGCGATATTCTTGGGGAACGAAAGCTTATCCATGCGGCTGGTGAGCAGGCCGAACAGGCCGAACTTCACGCCGCCGACGGTCTTGATGAAATGCGGCTTGGTCCACGGCACGCGCTTGCCGTCGGGATCGTAAACGTTGGCGGCCAGCACCGGCATGTCGAGTTTAGGGATCAAAGCCTTCAAGGAGTCGGCGCCGGCGTCGAACTCATGATTGCCGATCTCGACGGCGTCGTAGCCGACCGCGTTGAAGACCTTCGCGACGGACTCGCCTTTCGACAGCGAGCCTTCCGGCGTGCCCTGCCACCAGTCGCCCGCGTCCAGGACCAGTTTCGGCCCCGCGTCCTTGCCGATCAAGGATTTCAGGGCGGCGGCCCCGCCGACGGCAAGATCGGCCTGAGTCTTGTCGGGGCGCGGCATGATCCAACCGTGGATGTCGTTGGTGTGGTAGACGCGGACCACGATTTCGGGGACGGCGGACGCGAAAGCGGCGGGCGCCGGGGCCGAGAGAACGACGGCGAGCAAGAAAAACAGTCTCATTCGGACAGGCTCCCGGCGAGGGCGTCGCACGCCTGATGAAGCGCCTCCGCGGCGGCGGACAGGCGCGACGCGAGCTCATCCTTTTTGACGGAATCGACGAAAAACGGAGAATCGTGGGCGTCGGCGCGCGCCCGCAGGCGGTCTCGTTCGACCTCGGCGGCCAGACGCTTGGCCTCGATCAGCGCCTGCGCGCGGGCCCCCCCGGAGACTTCGGCGGCCAGGGCCAGCGCCTTGGCGCCGTCGCGCAGGGACGCGCACATCGCAGCAAAGCGCGCGTCGGCCCCCGCGCCCCAGCGCTGCGCATCGGCCACCGCGGAAGCGGCGTTCTCCACCGCCTCTCGGAGAGGAAACGCCATGTCCGTCGCGCCCTCGATGGGAACCCGGACTCCCTTCAGCGCGGCGGCGGCCGAAGCGGCGTCCCCTTCGGGGCCAAGGAACCAGCGCACCCCGGCCGCGGCAACGTCGGCCAAGACAAGCGCCTGGGAGCGCAAAGGCTCGGAAGGCTTCAAGGACATGGGCGGAGTCTACGAAATATGAGGCCGCGCCGTCACCGCGTCCCGCCGCCCGCGGCCATCCGTTCGGCGTCGCGGAACGCGTCGCGGTGGGATAGGACCAGGTAGGACGGCTTCCCCTCGGAGGCCTTACGGATCACGGCCAAGTTTTCAGCGGACATCCCCCCGCTCCGAGGTCCCATAGGGCGAAGATAGCGGAACGCTCCCCGCTCCGGAGGCCTCTCCATGACGGGATCGAACGCCCGGACCAGACCCAACTCGGCGCAGACCTTATCGGCCAGGCGATCCCAGCTCTTGCCGCGAGGATGCCAGACGCAGGTAAAGCGCCCCCGGGCAAGCGCCTTGAAGAAGCGGTACAGGTCGCGCAGGCGGTCGGGACCGGGCTGGAAAGCCGCCGGGGTATCGAACACGATGGTCTTGGCGCCCAACAGTTCGGCGGCCGTCTTCGTGGACATCCAGGCCTCGTGGACCTCCAGACTTTCTCGAAAACCTCCGCATTGCAACTGCCGGGCCGGGGTCATTTTTTTCCCCGCGGGCGGGAAGCCGCGGTCTTCGCGGCCGTGGGTGATGAGGCGGAAAGCCTGGATGGAGAACTCGGCCTCGGCGGGAGCGCCGGAGCGCCACTCGGCCAAGGTGGCTTCGCGGGGCATGACCTCCCCGGTGCGCGCCTCGACGAATGAAAAAGACCGCCAGTAACGGTCCCTGCCCACCGGAAAGCCGGCGCAACCCAACCTCAGCATGAAGTCAGTCGAAGAGCGTGAACTCGAGCGGCCGCCGGAGCCGTTCGACCGTCTCGGGGAGACGGCGCGACCAGCGGATGCAGTACCACGCCAGGCCCAGACAGGCCAAGCCGTAAGCCAGTTCGAAACCCGCCCAGCGCAGCCACTGCGCCTGGGTGACGAAATCCCATTTCTGGGGGGCGTATAGATTGGCCTCGGGCTCTCCGACGAACAAGTCCCAAAGACCCTTGGAAACGACCAGCCCGCCCCACCCGGCGAAGATCGCCGCGGCAAGACGGGCCAGTCCTTTGATCTTGATCGTCTCCATCGGGAGACGCCTGGATCAGCGCTTCGAGTACTGGAAGCGCTTGCGGGCCTTGGGCTGTCCGGCCTTCTTGCGCTCGACCATGCGGGGATCGCGCGTCAGGAAGCCCGCGGCCTTCAGGGCCTTCTTATTTTTTTCGTCCGCCTTGACGAGCACGCGGGAGATCGCATGGCGGGCCGCCCCGGCTTGGCCGGAGATGCCGCCGCCGACGACCTTGACGACGTAATCGTGGTTCTTGGCGCTCTCGATCAGTTCGACGGGAGACTTGACGTCGCGGACCTGATGCGGGAGGCCGTGAAAATACAGCTCCACGGGCTTCTTGTTGACCGTGATCTTGCCCTCGCCCTTTTTCAGGAGGCGGACCTGAGCGACGGCGTTTTTGCGGCGGCCGGTCGCGCGGAGTTCTTCGTTCTTGGCCATGTTCACTTCACCTTCGCCGCGACGACGGCGTGCGGATGCTTGTCCGCGTTGTAGATTTTGAGACGGGCCATCTGCTTGCGGGCCAGACGGTTTTTGGGGAGCATGCGCCGCACCGCGAGCATGACCACCCTGCGGGGATCGCGCTCCATCTGGCGCTTCAACGGCGTCACCTTCGCGCCGCCGGCATAACCGGAGTGCGAGAAATAAAACTTCTGATCGATCTTATTGCCGGTCAGCTTGACGTGCTTCGCGTTCGTCACGACGACGAAGTCGCCGCAGTCGACGAAGTCGGTGTAGGTCGGCTTGTGCTTTCCGCGCAGCCAGGTGGCGGTTTTGGTGGCGATGCGGCCGAGGACGAGCCCCTTGGCATCGATGACGTGCCAGCGGCGCTCAAGGGCGGCCTGGCGGGGAGAATGGATATAGGTCTTCTGAGACATGAAGGTCACGATAGCAAATCAGCGGCAGGCGCTCAAGGGTTTTTCACCGGAGGGCGGCGCGTGCCGGACAGCCGCCCGTCCGGGCCCTTCCAAAAGGTCTCCAAGTTGAGGGCTGCGCGATGATAAACGCGCGCGCCTTCCGCGGTGAGGCGGCCGGACCCGTCGAACAGGGGTTTGTCATCCGGGGTGCGAAGCTTGAACGCGAACTTCGCGTCGACGCCCTTGGATTCGAAATAGCCCACGGCATCCTGGGTCAGCAGGCTCCAATATTTTTCGTAGCCTTCCTTCGTGAGACGAGACGGACCGTAGGCCTTTCCGATCTTCGCCTTGTATATCCACGCTCGGTCTTCGGCGAACCGCCGCCGAAGATAGGGCATTGCGTCGCCCTCGACTCGGCGAATCGTCCTCAGCAGGTCGATGTCCGCCGGGGCCCATGCGCTCTGATCCGGAGGCAGGAGACCGCGCTGCCACATCTCCTCCAGCGTCGAGCGCCGGTCATCGACGGAAGAGCCCTCGTCGTCCAGCGCTCTCGGCTGAAGATGGCCGCCTAGGTCGGCGGCGCGCGCCGGAAAGGCCAAGGCCAGCAGGAGAAACGCGGCTCTCACTTCTGGGCGAGAATGCGGGGCAGGACCACGCCGACCTGGTCCATGTATTTCCCCTTGCGGTCCGAGTAGGAGGTCTCGCACAGTTGGTCCCCCCCGAAGAACAGCAGTTGGGCGATGCCTTCGTTGGAATAGATCTTGGCCGGCAACGGGGTCGTATTCGAGATCTCGATGGTCAGATAGCCTTCCCAGCCGGGCTCCAGAGGCGTCACGTTGACGATGATGCCGCAGCGCGCGTAAGTGGACTTGCCCAGACAAATGGCCAGAACCTCGCGCGGAATCTTGAACTTCTCCACGGAGCGCGCCAGCGCGAACGAATTCGGCGGCACCACGCACTGAGGCGCCTTGATGTCGACGAACGCTTTGTCGTCGAATTTTTTTGGATCGACGACCGTCCCATGCACGTTCGTGAACACCTTGTACTCGTCGGCGACGCGGATGTCGTAGCCGTAAGAGGAGAGTCCGTAGGAAATCTTGCCTCGGCCGTCGAGGTGCTCGACGAACGGGTCGATCATGGCGCGCGTCTTGGACATTTCACGGATCCACTTGTCGGACTTGATCATCGGGCTCTCCTGGGACGGGTCTCTTTTCGATTATATCTATTCGGGGTCCGAGGCAAGAACGGCATCGGCGGCGGCTTCGCCGGAGACGCAGGCGGATTCGATGGTCGCAGGCAAGCCGGTGCGAGTCCAGTCTCCGGCGAATATGAAGCCGGGGACGCCGGAGCCGGGACGGGGACGCTTGGACTCGGCCCCGGGAATGGGGGAGAGGGTGGCGAAGGGCTCCTTGATGACGCGGGAACGCAGGATCTCGGCCTTGGTGAAATCGGGAAGGCAAGACGACAGATCGGCGACGACGACCTTGAGAACGTCGTCCGGGGAACGCCCGACCACGCCGTGAGCGCCGGAGATCACGGTCGCGATCGTTTGCCGCGGACCCGGCAGGCCCATGATGCGGGACTTATTGAAGACCCAGTGCGTTTCCGTGCCCAGGAGTCCGATGAAGCGCTCGCTCATCACGGAACGGTCGAGGAGCAGGGTCGCGCCGACCACGGGAGAGGGACCCAGCCCTTCCCAATCGCCGCGAAGCGCGCCGGGACGCGCAAGCTTCTTCAGATCCCAAGGAGCGAGCGTCGAGACGACGACCCCGGCGTCGAAACGCGCGCCCAAGTCGGTCAAGACGCCGCGCACGCGCCCCCCCTCCTCACGGAGCGCAGCGGCCCTGGCGCCGAAAATGACGCGGCCGCCGCGCTTATCGAGGAAGCCGCGGGCGGCGTCCGCATAAAGCCCGCAAAGGCCCGTGCGCGCCAGCGCGAAACGCGACGACTCTCGGCCGGTGAAGAACATCTCGCGCAGGGCTTGGACGAAGCCCGCGGCGGAGGCGACCTCGGGCTTATCGTTGAGGATGCCGACGGCGGCCGGATCGAAGAAGCGGGTCTGGAAGTTGCACGACAGCCCCAGCGAGGTCAGCCACCG
>CAIQSZ010000232.1 GCA_903874575.1 uncultured Elusimicrobia bacterium | reverse complement strand
CTGCTGTTAGAGTCCGCCAAGCAGATGATCCGCGATGGCCGTATGAAGATGGTGGATGGTGTACCGGTCTTCAGCGAGGAAGTGAATCGGATGCTTGCCGAGAGAAAGGCCCGTGCTCACGCACGTTGCACGAAGGCGGACCCATGCGGGGGCGTCTTCAATCCGCGCATTAAAACCTCATCAGCAGCCTCTGAGACCCCTTCCACGAGGCCGCAATGGGCGCCGGGCATTCCCTGGCCTTCTACTCCTGCGCGGGCATCGAAGCGAAAACTGATCGCTTCGAAGTAGTGATCGAATCGCTGATCGGTTTTACTGCTCACGCGTGACTTCTACTGGTCACTAGCGACTACTGGGTGGGGGGCGTTCTCGTCGGTGGGATACCGCGTGGGAGCTTGTGACTTCTGCCCGGAACGGCCTTGCGAGCTACCGGGCTGCTCTACCCCGCAGAGACATGGTAGCAGAGATGGGGGGGCAATACAAGGGGAATCGTGGTCATCGCGCGGGGTTATTTATGTTGCATGTCGGCAGTGTTCGCGGCGGGCGGGCGAATTTATAATGCCTGCGTAGGCGACATGGAGGACGAGATGAATGGATTGAAGGGGAAGGGACGCGGCGCGGCCGTGGCGGTGGTGGCGGCGTTGGCGGGCTGCGCGATGTTCGGCACGGACGGCAGGACGCTTTCCACCAGTCCGGATTTGCCGGCGGCGGAGGGGAAAGCGTGGTTCGGCAAGACGCAGAACGACAACGTCTGGGTCAACGTGGAGGTCAAGCATCTGGCCCATCCCGATAAGCTGACGCCGCCCGGCAACGTCTACGTCGTCTGGACGCGGGCCAACAAGGACGCGGAGGCGCAAAACATCGGGGCGCTGGTGGTGGGGCCCAATCTCACGGGGCTGCTGAGATCCGACACCGCGCTGCACAGCTTCGACCTGTTCGTCACGGCCGAGGCTTCGGGACAGGTGCAGAAGCCCACGGGCGCGCCGATACTTTGGACCAGCTACAGCCGGTAGCGGACGCTCAGCTGGGGGAGAACTCGGCTTCGAACTCGCACTTGGCGATGCAGCCGCACTTGTCGGGGCCGCCGCCGTAGAGCGGTTCGACGCAGGCGATCTGGGCCGTGCCGTGCTCTTCCAGTTTGGTCAGCGAGGCGGCCACGGTTTCGGCGAATTCGTAGGAGCCGGAGCCGCAGCGGCCGGGGCAGTCGGTCTGGATGATGAACGCGTCGTTGGGGCCGATGACGTCCTCGTTCTCGTCCAGGACGACGCCCTGCGGGGAGGTGACGGCGATGCGGACCTTGACGCCGCGGACCCCGGGGAAGCGGGAGGTCAGCGTGCCGGCGGCGTGCGTCTCGGCGACGGCTTCGCGGCCGCGCTGAACCTTCTCGTCGTTTTTGCTGGGTCCGGTCTTGCGGCGCTTCTTGCGGTAAAATCCGGGCATCCGTCCTCCTGTGCGTCCCAGGGCGGGAGCCTTGGGCGGACGGCAGTCTAGCATTTCACGGCGCGTCGGGCGCGGACTGAAGCGTCAGGGTGAGCGTGGTGCCCTTGCCCAGGCCCGCGCTGGCGATGGCCGCTTCGCCGCCGTGCTTGTTCATGAGCCAGCGCGCGACGTTGAGGCCCAGGCCCGTGCCGCCCGACTCCGCGCGGCCGGTCGCGAACGGCTCGAACAGCCTCTTGAGGGTTTGCGGCTCGATGCCCACGCCGGTGTCGGTCACGGTGACCACCACGCGGTCCTGCGCGCGCGCGGCCTTCAGCGTCAGGCGCCCGCCGAAGGGCATGGCGTCCAGCGCGTTGATGAGGAGGATGGTCACCACCTGGTGGAAGTGGCGCGTACTGGCCAGCACCCGCAGGCCGGCGGGCGCGTCGATTTCGGTCTCCACGCCGCGCTCCGCGAAGCGGATCTTGAGCGGCTCCAGCGCGGCCGCCAGCAGGGGCGCCAGCGCGGCGGGCTGCAAGTCCAGGGGGGAGGGCTTGGCGAAGTCCAGGACGTCGGACAGGATCTCCACGGCGCGGTCGGCCTCGCGCGCGACGCACTGGAGAATCTCCCGCGGGTCGCCGCCGCGGTCCAGCACCCGCTGGGCGTGCTCCACGGAAAGGATCACGGTGTTGAGCGGCGTGCGCACCTCGTGCAGCACGCCGGACATCATCTGCCCGACGGTGGACAGGCGCTGGAGCCAGGCCAGGCGCTCCTGGTCCGGGAG
>CAIQSZ010000231.1 GCA_903874575.1 uncultured Elusimicrobia bacterium | reverse complement strand
CTACGGAGACATGGAAGGCATTTATCCGGCTCAGATCGCCGCTCTGACGATCTCGGGTAAGTATCTTTCCGCGATTCCGGCGGCGAAGACTCCGAATTGGCATCCGGATGGTTCGGGCGAAGTTAACGGCTTGCTGACGGCGGTCACGGGAGCGGGTTCCTCATGGTTTTACGACAACCAGCTCACGGACGCCAACGTGGGTCAGGCTGTCGTGAACTGCACGCACACCGACTCGAAGGGCAGCGTCTGGTCGGCGTACTGAGCATAGATTAGAGAACCCCCGGGGGCCTTTACGGCCCCCGGGGGTTCCTTTTTTAACATGGATTATCCTTCCGTTTTCGCGGCGTTTTGGCTGGGTTCCGTTTACGGGAGCTTCCTGAACGTCGTCATTCATCGGCTTCGGCGTGAAGAGTCCCTCGTGCGGCCGGGTTCCCGTTGTCCCCATTGCCTCAAGCCGATCGCCTGGTATGACAACATTCCTATCTTGGCCTGGCTGGCGTTGGGCGGTCGTTGCCGTCTCTGTCGGGGGAAGATTTCATCGCGCTATCCCTTGGTGGAGGCCGCGGCCGGTTTGATGTCCGCGGGCCTGGCGTTGCGCTGGGCCGCGCTTCCGGTCTGGTGGGTGTTCGCGTCCGCAGTCGCATGCGGGGCCTTGCTTGCGGTCGCGCTCATCGACTGGGACACCTTTCTCATTCCCGATGAACTTTCCCTCGGCCTGCTCGCCGCGGGCCTGCTCGTCTCTCCCTGGAATCCGTACTATGCCGACGCTTCATGGACCTTGGCCGTATGGTGGAGCGGCCGGGGCGCCTTGGCCGGCTTCGCGATGGCTTGGGCCGTCGCGGCGATCGGCGAGGCGATCTTTAAGAAGGAGGCCCTCGGCGGCGGCGACGTGAAACTGCTCGCCGGCGTGGGCGCCTGGGCCGGCGCGACGGGCGCGTTCGACTGCCTGATGCTGGGCTCGCTGGCCGGCTCCGTCTACGGCGTTCGGTTGGTGCTGGCCGGGAAGGCGAAGCGGTCCGACCCCATTCCCTTCGGTCCTTTCCTAGCGGCGGGCGCCGTCTTTAATTTTTTCCGTTTGTTGCCCTTGGGCTGGCCTCTCGTAAAGCCCTGAGCCAGAGGCGGGCTTCGGAGGCGTCGGACCCTTCGGGGGTCAAGCGGAGATAGGCGCCGACCTGTTCGGCGGCGGCGGCGTTTTCACCGCGCCGCGCGAGGAGACGGGCGTAATCGAAACGGACGACCGGGTCGTCCGGGCTGACCTCGGCGGCCCGGGCCAGTCGTGCCTCGGCGTCGGCGTAGCGCCCGGCGCGTTCATCAAGCAACGCGGCGAGGACGAGCGCCTCCGGGGCGTTCGGGTCTTCGTCGAGAGCCCGCTCGACGCGCTCCCGCGCCGCGGCATAGTCTCCCCGGCCGAAGGAAAGCTCGGCAAGATTAACCTGCGCGTCGTACAGACGGGGAGCGAGTTTCCGCGCGGTTTCGAGGTCTTTTTCTCCCGCAGAGACGTCGCCCGCGCGCAATTTCGCCAGTCCCAGCCCGGAGCGCGCCTTCGCGGAGACCGGGTTGCAGGCGACGGCGGCCCGGTAGTATGCGGCGTCGTCGCGCCAGTCGAGAGCGCGCGCCGCGGCGCGAACGCTCAGTCCCAGGACGGCCGCGGCCAGTATGAGTCTTGCCGCCAGCGGCCGACGCGCTTCGGCGCTCGCGAAGCAGGCGCCGGCTCCCGCCGCCAGGCCCAGGCTGGGAAGATAGAGGAAGCGCTGGGCTCCCAGGGTATCCAGGTTCATCAACAGGTGGCTCGTCGGCAAGAGGAAAAGGCAGGGTCCGAGCAGCCAAAAGCCCCAGGTCCGGCGTCCGAGCAGGGCGCGCAGCGCGGCGGCTAGCACGGCGGCCGTCGTCAGCAGGGCCGCCCACGCGGCGGGATCTCCCGGTCCGGCGTCGGGGATCAGCGGCCGCGCGAAGTCCGTGCACAGTCCGACGCCGAGTACGGCGGGACGCAGGTAAAACCAAGACCAGAATTTCGCCAGCGTCAAAAGGCGAGACAGCGGCGGGGTGTCGGCGAAGTAGGCGACGCCGCCGTGCGCGATGGAAGGCAGGACGGCGGCCCGCCCCAGGAGCACGAGGCCGGCGGCCGCGCCCAGCGCGAGATAGACGCGGCGTCTTTCGGGCGACCATGGGACCTCGCCTTCGAAGACCCAATCGGAAAGCGCCAGGAAAGCGGGGAACATGAGGGCGCTCTCCTTCGACAGGGAGCCGAGAAGATAGACGGCGGCGCCCGCCGACACGGCGCGCGCCGACGGACGCCGCGGCGCGCCCAGCAGAAGCCACGCGCCCAGCGTGGAGAGCGCGGCCAAGAGTTCGGAGCGGCTGGTGAGATAGACGACGGCCTCGGCGTGGACGGGCAGGACCGCGAAGATCAGGGCTCCCGCCGCCGCAGCGCGTTCTCCGAGGCGGCGGCGCAGGGCTTCCAGCACGAGCAGGGCGACCGCGACGTGGAGCGCGAGATTGGCGGCGTGGAAGGGCAGGGGTGCGAAGCCGGTGGTCGCGCGCTGGAGGAGGAAGGTCAGGCTCAGGATGGGGCGCCACTCGTGGATGGGCGTGCGCGCCCCCAGCACGGGCTGGACGTAGCCCGAGGTCAGCAGGCGTCCGACGGCGGGCCAACCCGCGCGCAGGAGCGGGTGCTCCAAGATGAGCCAGCGGTCGTCGCGCGGCCAGCCCCGCGCGAGGAGCGCGGCGCCGTACGCGGCGACGGCGGCGAGCGCGACGGCCGCGCGGGCGCGGTTCTCAGCGCGGCGCATAGAGAGCGGCGCGTTCCGCGGGTTCCTCGTGAAGTTTGAGGAAGAAACGTTCGTCGTCGAGGAAACCATAGAGCGCCTCGACGCGGCGGCGCGGCGCCGCGTTGGGATCGTTGCTCAGGCCGTAGTCCTGGCCGTCGGCCCGGAGGACAAAATTCACGCGGCGGGCTTTGAGGGCGGACGCCAAAGCGGCCGCGGTCGCGGAGTCGGGCAGGGAGGCGCCGGCCATTCCCGCGTGCCAAGAGTCGCGCAAGGGCTGGGTGCTCGACAGCAGCGCGGGTCCGGGCCGCGCCGCCAGCCATGCGTAGGTGCGCGAGAGTTCCGGCCGATCCCACGGCCCGGGCCGGCCCAAGCGGGGAAGCGTTTGCGCTCCCAGCTGGAGCGCGAGAAGGACGGCCAGCGCGGGCTTGGCCGCGCGGCCAAGGCCCTGCGCGAGCGCCCAGACCGACAGCGGGATCAGCGGCAGGAGGTAGCGTTCGTACTGCCAGCCCCAGAAGGCCAGCAGGAGCACGGAGCCGGCCAGCGCCCAGGCCGCCGGGTCGTCGCGGCGCCGCCGAAGCGAGCGCATCAGCCCCCAGGCCGCCGTCGCGCCGAGCGCCGCGCCCAGCGCCGCGGCCGCCGGTCCGTCGACGAGACGGGGTGGGAGGAAGCAGCCGCCCCATTCGGACGCGTACCAATAGGCGTTGCGGGCCGCGGCCCGCAGGGGTCCCGACCAGCCCGCGCCGGCGTAGGTCGCCGCCGCGATGCTGAGCTTGCCGAGACCGCCGGAGCGCGCCCGGCACCAGAGCGTCCACGCCGCGAACGCCAGCGCCGCCGGCAGGACGACGACGGCCGGCGGCGCGATTTTCTTGCGGCCCACGAAAGGCGCGGCCAGGCCCGGCAGGACCGCGAGCCCGGCGGCGCGGGTCAGGACGAGCGCGGCGCCGAGCGCGCCCGTCGCCGCGGCGCGCCCCGATTCCGCCGACCATAGGCCGGCCAAGAGGAGGGTCGTGAACGGGACCTCCGTCATCAGCACGCCCGACTGCGCGAGGACCAGCGGGCACGACGCGAACAGCGCGGCGCCCAGGAGCGCCATCGTCTCATCCGCGCGGCGGCGTAGCCACGCCCATACGGCGACGGGGGTCAGCGCCAGCAGGAGTCCGGCGGCGGCTTGAAAAGGCCCCGGTCTTTCGCAGAAGAGGGCGAGCGGAGTCAGGAGCGCGGGCCAGACGGGGGCGACCATGGTGATCGCCGGACAGCCCGGCGAGGTCAGAGCGCAATAGCGGCCCGACGTCAGCGCGCGGGCGGCGAGAAAGACCATGAGGTCGTCTTCCTGTCGCCCGAAATACTGCCCGGGCGCGAACGCCAGTATGAGCAGGGCGCACGCGGCCAGGACCAAAGCCGAACGCGGCGGGATGCGGGGAGCGTTCACTAAAATGGCGGAAGGGCAGGGATTCGAACCCTGGAGGGCTGTTAACCCTACACGATTTCCAGTCGTGCGCCTTCGACCGCTCGGCCACCCTTCCTACGCCCCGGATTATAGCGCATTCGGGACTTCTTCGCGAGTTCGAGCTTTCCTGACGACGGGATTTATCCTATTTTCTCCTTAATATGGATGAGAATCGCCGGCCCAGGGACCTCGCTTTCGTCGCGGTCGCGGTCGTCGGCGCGTCGGCGGCGCTGCTGCTGCCCGCGGTCCTGCGCGGGGAGGGTCTGCTTCCCGTCGGCTCGCTGTGGCGCGTGCCGCCGTGGAACGCGGTCCTGCCTCCGACGCCCGGCAACGGGCTTTTGTCCGACCAGCTTCTCCAGTTCTGGCCGTGGCGGCTGTTCCTGCGGTCGGAACTGTTCGCCGGGCGCTTCCCGTTCTGGAATCCGCTGATTGCGTGCGGCGTTCCGTTCGCGGCCAACCCGCAGGCGGCGGTGTTCTTTCCGACGACCTTGCTCCTTCTGATCCTGCCGCCCGCCGCGTGGAGCGTCGTCGCGGCGTTTCTCAAACTGGCCTGCGCCGGCCTGTTCACCGCCCTGCATGCGCGCCGTCTCGGCGCCGGGCGGCGCGGCGCGGCGTTGGCCGGGATAACGTTCTCCTTGAGCGGGTTCATGGTTGCCTGGCTGGGGCATCCGCACACGAACGTCGCCTGCCTTTTGCCCGCCCTGTTTTGGGCCGTGGGCCGCGCGGTCGAGCGGAGCGGGGGGCGCGCGTGGGTCCCGGTCTCGGTCGTCGCCGCGCTGATGCTGTTCGGCGGTCATCCGCCGACGGCCCTGCATGCGCTGGCCGCGGCCGGCGCGTACGCCGCGTTTCTGGTCTTGCGCCGGCCGGCGGCGCAAAGACGCCCTCTGGCGGCGGCCGCCGGCCTCTCCGCGTTGGCCGCGAGCGCGCTCGCGGCGCCCGCGCTCCTGCTTTATTTCGAGTACCTGTCGTGGAGTTCCACCGGCGCGGCTTCGGCGGCTTTGGCCCGCTGGTCGACGCGCCTGCCCGCGTGGACGCTTGTCCACCTGCTGATGCCCTTGGCTTCGGGGTCTCCGGCGCACGGGGCCGAAGTCCTGCAGGCGGCGTTCGGGCTGGGGCCGGCGAGCAACTTCCTCGAACGCGCGGGCTGGGTCGGCCTGCCCGCGCTCGCGCTGGCCGGGCTGGCCCTGGCCCGCCGCGGACGCGAGCCCGAAGTTCGGTTTCATGCCGCGCTCGCCTTGTTCGGCCTGGCCGCCGCGCTGGGCGTTCCGCCCCTGCCGTGGCTATGGCGGCTCATGCCGGGTTTTTCGTCGGCGAATCCGACGCGCCTGCTTCTGCTCTTTTGCTTCGGCGCTTGCGTCCTCGCCGGACTCGGCGCCGACGACGCTCGGCCCGCGCCCCGCGGTCTGCTCCGCGGCGGCGCCGCGGCGGCGGGCGCGGTCCTGCTGGTCGCCGCCGTCGCGGTCCTGCGCTTCGGGGCGCAGTGGCGGCCGGCCGAACTGGGCTTTTTCTTCGGCCAGGCCGCGGCGTTTGTGGTGGAGGCGGCGTTCGCTCTTTGTCTGCTGGCGCGTCCGGAGGCGCGACGTTGGGCGCCGCCGATCGCGGCCCTGTTTCTCCTGCGCGTGGGGTTGGGCGTGAATCCGACCGCTTCCGCGCGCCTGCTGTATCCGCCGACGCCCGGCGCCGAGGCCCTTGCCGCCCTGCAGGGCGAAGGCCGCGTGTTCGGCTTGGGACCTGCTCTGGCGCCGGACTCGGGCATGCCTTTGGGTCTGCGAGACGCCCGCGGCCGCGACTTCGCGGGCTTGAGGCGCTACGAGGAACTAGTGAGCGGCAAGGCCGGCGACTTCGATTTTTATCAAAGCGCGTCCGCGCTTCCGCCGTCTCCTTCTTTGCTGGCGCTGTCGGCCGTCGCGGCCACCGCAGCGACGGCCGGGGCCGTGCCGGCCGACTGGCCGCCCGCGTCCGACGCGGACCTCTTGATCTTCCGCTCGCCCCGGCCCGGCCGCCGCGCATTGTTCGTTGCGCAGGCGATCTCTTCTCCGTCCGCGCGGGCGCTGTCGCTGGTCCGCGCCCCCGGCTTCGATCCGGCGCAGGTCGTTCTTCTCGACGATTGGTTCTCCGCTCCGCAGACCGCCGGCGCCCGCGGCGACGCGCGCATCGTCTACGAGGAATCCGGCGAGGTCGTCGTTTCCGTGCGCAGCGACGGGGCGGGCTGGCTGCTTCTGCTCGACAGTTGGTATCCGGGCTGGCGCGCGCAGGTCAACGGCGTCGCGACGGCGGTGAGGCGCGCGGATTACGCTTTCCGCGCGGTCGCGGTGCCGGCGGGGGAATCGACCGTGCGCTTTCATTACGTGCCGTTCGCGTTCTGGATCGGCCTGGTGTTTTCCGGGCTGGCCGCCGCGGGCCTGGCTCTCGCCTGGAGGCGAGGCTAGCATCCGGCCAAAGCGGTCGGAGTCACGCGTCAGACCATTCTGGCCATTGAAAAGGGCGACTACGACCCTTCGCTTCTGCTTGCGATGCGGCTTGCCCGGTATTTCGGCCGGACCATGGACGAAACGTTTTTCTTCACGGGAGGCTGAGGGGGCGAGGAAGCGTCGCGCCGGCAAATGCTATTCTGGCGCGTGCCTTCTTTCGCGGACTGGCTGAGAGAGTCCTGGAAGGATTATCGCCGCCGCTGGGCGGTCCTTCTTGCCGTCGCCGGGACCTCGGGCGCGCTGACCCTTCTGGCGGGGGGACTTCCGTTTCTGCCCGCGGCGGTGCTGTCGCTGGTCGGCGTCGGTCCCGTTTGGGCGGTGTGGGGCGGCGCTTGCCTCGTCTCCATCCTCGCCGTTTTGTGGCTGTCCACTTGGTCGCAGGCGGCCGTGACCCGCGCCGCGCTCACCGAAGATTCCGTGGGGGCGTGCCTCAAGGACGGCTGGGCCTTGACCGCGGCGTTCGGCTGGGTGTTCTCTCTCGTTCTGCTGGCCGTCGGCGGGGGCGGAGTCCTGCTTATCGTTCCGGGGCTGCTCCTCTCGGTGCTGTTCGTCCTCGCGCCGATGATCGTCGCTTCCGGCGAAGCCGAGGGCGTGCGCGCGCTCGAACTGTCGTGGGGGCGGGTGCGTCCGCGCTTCGGCCTGGTCGCCACGCGCATCGTCGCCGCCGGCCTGATCGCCGCCGCGCCGGGCCGGCTGCCGTACGTCGGTTGGCTGGTCGAACTGTTCTGGGCGCCGATCGGCCTGGTCCTGATCGCGCGCCTGGAGAAGGACCTGCGCGCAAGCGATCCTCGGCCGCAGGCGCCGCGGGGCCTGGGCGCGGCCGTGGCCGCGCTGTCGCTGGCGCTCGTCGTCGGCACGGCGGCCGCGGCGTTCGCGGCGACGCGCTTAGTGCGCGCGGCGATCGCGTCGACCGGAGGCCTTGAATCGTTCGCGCGGCGCGTGCGTCCCGAAACCGCTCAGGCTTACGTCGAAGCGTTGGGACGCGGCGACGAGGAGGGCGCGAAGAAGGAACTGTCTCAGGTTCTGGCTCAGTTGCTCGCGGCCCCGCCCGCGGCGGACGCGGGCGTTCCTCGGACGGACGTCTCGACGGCGGCGTTTTCCGGCGGAGCGCCGTGAGCGCCCGACGCCGCGTCGTCTGGTCGCTGGGTTCGTTCGCCGCGCTCGCCATCCTGGGCGCGGTGGTTTTTTCCCGCTTCGACGAGGTCCGCCGGGCGGGCGAGGCGATCTCGTGGATATGGGTGCTTGCCGCGCTGGGCGCCGCGCTGGCCAGCCACGCCTGCGTCGGGCTGGCGCTATCGGAGACGCTGTGCACTTTGGGCCACGACCTCGGGGGCCCGCTCGTGCTGGGCATCGCGCTCGTTTCGACGACCGCGAACTATCTCGTTTCGGCGGGCGGGGTCACCGGCTTCGCGCTGAAGGCGCACCTTCTGCACAAGCGTCGCGTGCCGGTCGCGACGACGGTCACCGCCTCCGCGGTGACCACGGCCATTCTGTACGCGGTGCTGGCCCTGATCCTGGCGCAGGGCTTCGTGACCTTGCTGCTGAGCGCGAGCGGCGCGAAGCTCGCCATCATGGAGAGCGGCTTCGGGCTTCTGCTCCTGCTGGCGGGCGCCGCGTTCCTTCTGGTGGCTTTCTTCAACCACAGGGTCCGCGGCCGCTTGGCGCATCGCGTTTTCCGCCTGACCAATCGCGCGGCCTACAAGATGTCCTCGCGGGAGATCCCGCCGGAGGATTTCTCGGTTTTCGAGATGCAGCTCAATCACGGCCTGGCGCGCATCGGCGCCGGGACGGGGCGCCTGACCATGACCGTGCTGTACACCTGCCTCGATTGGGGTTTCGCAATGATTTCCCTCTGGCTGTGCTTCCGCGCGGTGGGCGTCGTCCTTTCGGTGGGCCGCCTGAGCGCGGCGTTCACGACCGGGCAGGCCGCCACTTTGATCCCCGTGCTGCCGGGAGGCCTGGGCGCCGCCGAGGGATCCATCACGGCGCTGATGAGCGGCTTCGGCGTGGACGTCGGCGACGCGCTGGTGGCGGCGATGCTGTTCCGCCTCTGCTACTACGTCGCGCCGTCCCTGCTCAGCGTGCTCGTCTTGTGGGGCCTGAAGGTCTCCGAGCCCGCGGTGATGGAGCGGGCCGCCGACGTCGCCGTGAGGCTCCGATTGGACGGCGGCGCGCGGAAAAAGTAGAATTTCGCGCAATGATTCTTTGGGCCGCGGCGCTGGCCGCCTGCGTTGCCGTTTTCTTCGCCGGCGTGATGGTTTTCAGCCGCTCGCTTTACGTGAGCGCCGTGTGCCTGCTCGTCGTTCTTCTTCAGACCGGAGCCATCTTTCTCCTGCGCGGAGCGCCCCTGCTGGCCTTCCTCCAAGTCATGGTCTACGCGGGAGCCGTCATGGTCTTGGTCGTGATCACCATCATGGCGACCGGCGGCGAGCCGGAGCGGGGCTTTCGCCGTTTCGCCGACTTCTCCTTTCCGCGCTGGCTGGCGTGGCTGGGCTTGGCGGCCGCGGCGCTTGAGATCGCCGTGACCGTGGTCGTGGGCGCGGGGGCGGGCGGCGCGGTCGCTCCGGCCGATCCGGCGCTGGGCGCTGCGTTTGCGAGCGCGCTCTTCAAGTCTTACGCGCTCGCCACCGAGGCGGTCACCTTGCTGATGTTCTTGGCCGCCCTCGCCGTCCTGCCCGACAAGGAGGCCGCGTGACCTCGCTCATCTGGGGCACGACCGCCCTGCTCTTCTCCGCCGGTCTGATCATGGTCGTTCTGCGGCGTCAACTTCTGGCGATGTTGTTGGGCGTCGAGTTGATGCTGGCCGCGGTGAACGTGGCGCTGGTCCACCATTGCGCGCTTTACGCCGATGCGCAGGGCATGGCCGCCGTCGCCATACTCATCGCGCTGGCCGCCGCGGAGTCCGTCGTCGGTCTCTCCTTGATCCTGCGCGTCCTGCGCGCGGGCAAGGGCGTCGAGGCGGGCGGCCTCACGGAGTTGCGCGGATGATGTCCGGTTTCGACGTCGCCTGCCTTCTCTACGCGGCGCCCGTGCTGGCCATCCTGGTCGGCTTCTTCGTGATGCGGCCGCTGAAGCCGGAATGGACGCACTGGCCCATTCTCTTGAGCTGTCTGGTGGTCACCGCGTGCGCGCTCGCTCTCCTGATGCCCTATCTCTCCCAGGTTCCCACGCCCGGGAGCAGCTTCGACCGGGTCGTCTGGCGTTGGGCCGCCGTGGGCAAGTGGGGGGTGGACTTCGGTCTGCGCATCGACGGCGTGAACACGCCGGTGCTGGCCATGGTCGCCGTGGTCGGCTCGCTGATCCACGTCTACGCGGCCGGCTACATGAAGGGCGATCCGGGCTTCTCCCGCTTTTTCCTGGTGTTCCATCTTTTCTTCCTCGCCATGATCGGACTGCTCACCGCCAACAACTTCGTGCAGATGTACCTGTTTTGGGAACTCGTCGGCGTGGCCTCGTACCTGCTGATCGGTTTCTGGTACCGCAAGGAATCTGCCCGCAAGGCCGCGCTGAAGGCGTTCTTGACCAACCGCGTCGGCGACTTCGGCTTTCTGATCGCCCTCCTCTATATACTCATCGACTTCCGCGTGGGACACTTCACCCGCAGCGCCGCGG
>CAIQSZ010000230.1 GCA_903874575.1 uncultured Elusimicrobia bacterium | reverse complement strand
CCTCGACCAGGACGTTCGGCGCCAGGCGCGCCAGCGCCGCGTACGCCCCGCGCCTTCCCTCCCAAAGCCGGTCGCGCTCGGCGGCGTCCGACGCCGCCCGCACCGACGCGGCGCCGTTGGCGCGGCACAGCACGGCGACCGCGTCCGCGTCGCGCTCCACCTCGTCCTTCGCGCCGTCCAGCTCGATCAGCAGGACCGCCGGATCCTTCGGGTAGCCCAAAGGGCGCGGAGCCTCGACCGACTCGACGGTCGCGCGATCCATGGCCTCCAGGCAGCGCGGCACGACGCCGCCGGCGACGATCTCCGAAACGCAGGAGATCGCCGCGTCGATGGACGGAAAGCCCGCCAGCAAGGTGCGGGACTCGGCGGGAATCGGCGTGAGCCTCACCCACAGGCGCACCAGCACGCCGAGGGTCCCCTCCGCGCCGACCAGAAGGCTCGTCAGCTCCGGCCCGGGGTCGTCGTGCGAGAAACGCGCCGACGAACCGTCGGGCATCACCGCCTCGACCGCCAGCACGTGGTTGGTCGTCACCCCGTACTTGAGGCAGCGCGGGCCGCCCGCGTTCTCGGACGCGTTGCCGCCCAGCGTGGACACGCGGAAGCTGGCCGGATCCGGGGCGTAGAACAGGCCCAGCTTCTCCGCCGCGTTCTGAAGATGCAGGTTCACGACCCCCGGCTCCACGCAGGCGACGCGCGTCCGCGTGTCGATCGAGAGGATGCGGTCGAGCCGCGCCAGCGAGATCACCAGGCCGCCCCGCAGGGCGATGCAGCCGCCGGACAGGTTCGTCCCCGCGCCGCGCGCGACGTATGGAACGCCGCTGCGCGCGCACCACGACACGGCCCGACGCACGTCCTCGGCGGATCGCGCGATGAGGACGCCGTCCGGCCGCGCCCGACTGAGGGCGCCGTCGTAGGAATAGGTCGCGAGGTCCGCGTCCGACGTCAACAGCGAGCCCGGGGCGACGCATGCGCCCAGTTCGGCGAGCGAAGCCATGGCGCTACTTCGGCGGAGCCGGCGGCGACGGCGGGGCGGCAGGGCTCGCGGGGACGGGCAAAGTGAAGAAGAAGAATGAGCCCACGCCGGACTGCGATTCGATGCCCATCTCGCCGCCGTGCATCTGCACGATCTCGCGCGCGATCTTCAAGCCCAAACCGAAGCCGGCCTTGCGCATGGTCTGGGCTTCCTTCGTCTGGAAAAAACGTTCCCACACGCGCGGAAGGTCTTCCTTCGAGATGCCGATGCCGGTGTCGCGCACGCCGACGACCACCTTGTCGGGCTGGAGGGTCACCTCGATGGAAATCCTGCCGCCCTCCTTCGTGTACTGCACCGCGTTCGTGCACAGGTTCTGGACGACCTGGCTGATGCGGTGAGAGTCTCCCCTCAGCTCGGGAAGCGCCGGAGGAACGCGCGCCTCGAGCTTGAGCTGCTTGCGCTGGGCCACCACGTCCACGCGCGACTTGACCTCGGCGATCACCGCCGCGAGGTCCAGTTCGCCGATCTCCACGCGCAGCTTGCCGGACTCGATGGCGGCCAAGTCGACGAGGTCCGAAACGAGCAGGTTGAGCGTGCGCGCCGCGTTGTTGATGTGCGCGGCGCATTTGAGATCGTCCGGCCTGTCCTTGAGGCGCATCGCCAAGACCTCGGCGTAGCCCAGGATGGCGGTCAGCGGGTTCTTGACGTCGTGCGCGACGGTCGCGAAGAACTTCGTCTGGAAGCCGTTGACCTGCGCCAGCTTGCGCGCGGAATCCTGGACCTCCCGCAGCAGGCGCGCGTTCTCCTGCTTCAGAAAGCGCTTCTCGAGCGCGCGCTGGATCGACAGCACCAGGCGCGAGGTCTCGATGGGCTTGAGGATGGCGTCGTCCAGGCCCAGCTCGACGGCGCGGCTGACGCCCTTGAGCGCGTCCTGGACCGGGAATTGGTCGACCATCAGGATGATGCTGAGGTCCTTGTCGCATTCGCGCATCTTGAGCGCGAGGTTGGCGCCGGCCAGCTTCGTCGTCTCCAGCGCGGAGCCGCCGATCGCGGCCAGCGCGAAGGGCTTCGTCTGGGCCAGCTTGAGGGCCTCCTCGCCGTTGATGGTGCTGACGACGTCGTAGCCGAGCGTGATCAAGGCCTCGGAAAGCCGCGACAACGTGGGTATGTCGTTATCGACCAAGAGCATGCGCTCGTTGCCGCACGCGGAGAACTTGACGGCATTGAGCGCGTCGTCGAGTATCTCCGCGACGCGCGGCGCCTGCTCGCGGGGCAGAACCGCGGGCTTTCCGTTGGCGACGGACATCATGGTGGAGCGCAAGGGATCGATCGTCGTGACCAGGTAGCACGCCGCGGTCGCAAGACTCTGGCGGAGCTTCGCGTCGAACTGCGCGGCCTCGGCGTGCGTGCCGGTGAACTTGGCCACGCAAACGTGGCCCAAGGCGGGCCCCGCCCGGGACGGCTCATCCTCGCCGCCGGAGAGGCGGGCCCAGAAGCCGCCGTTCTTCGGCTTCGCGCCTCCCGGATCGACGTGCCCGGCCTGTTCGCGGAGCATCTCGATCACGCCGATGGAACTGTCCATCTGGAAGAAATGCACGCCGGCCTGGCGCAGGGCGCTCTGGACGCCCTGGGTCAGGAAGAGGGTGGGCTCGACCAGGAAAGAGATCGGAACCTCGACGGCGCGAATCCGGTCGAGAAAGCCGCGCGGCAGGGGCCACGGCAGGCGGCGCAGGGGCGCGGACATCGCCGGGGAGAGCGGGGCGGCCGGCTCCAATCCGATGAGCGCGAAGCCCCCGCGATCGCTCTGGAGCTGGACGAGGGCCGAACGGTCCTCGGGCGAGACCTTCGAGAAGTCGACGACGACGGCGACGAACGCCTCGCTCGACAGCTTCAGCCCGGCCGAGCGAACGTCCGGAACGCAAACGGCCTCGTACTGGCGTCCCAGCATCGACGGCGCCATCTCGTTGACGAGCGCCTGCTCGAGGCCGACCAGAAGGATTCGTCCCTTAGGGTTCATGCGGCCTCGACCCCGAACGGCCCGACGACCGTCTTCGCGGCGCGCGACATCAGTTCGTCTCCGAGCCGGGATGATACGCGCATTCCACGCAGCGGCACATCTTGCGCAGGAGTTCGAAGGGGTAAATCCCGGTGCCGTGGCCGTCCGAGAAGGCGAAGGCCAGCGCGTAGTTGCCGACGACGTCCGCCCGGGTGGCGGCGACGGCGTCCGGGACCGCTTTCGGATCGAGGATAGCCTCGCCGGTCCACTCGTCCTTGCACGCCGCGCAGGGGCATTGGCGACGCAGGGTCGCGAAGTCCAGCACCGTCTCGTGGCCGTCCTCCCAGGTGATGCGGAGGTCGGTGTCTTCAACCTTCTCGATGGAACGCGGGGTGAAATTCAGCATGCGTTGATTTTTTATTCTATCATATCGACTAATTCGCCATTACCATTAGGGGATATAGCTCATGAATCGAATTTTCGCCAGCCTCTGTTTGATCGCCGCCCTGCGCGCCGCCGCGTCCGCCGCGGGCCCGAGCGCCTCCGGGGATAAGATTCTCGTGCGGGTCAACGGCGTGCCCATACGCCAGTCCGAGGTCGTCGAACGCCTCCTCAAGCGCTACGGCGCGCAGTCGGTCGACGAGATGATCGATGAAACTCTCCTGCGCCAGGCCGCCAAGAAGGCCGCCGTCGCGCCGGAGGAGAAGGAGGTCGAACGCCGTCTCGCCAAGCTCCAGGAGCAGTTCGGCAGCCGGGAACTCTTCATCAGCCAGCTCGAACAGGCCGGATCTTCCCTCGCGAAGGTCAAGGAAGACCTCTCCGAGGAGATCGTCCGCGAGCGCCTGGTGGCCAAGGAGCAGGGCATCGCCGTGGGAGACGACGAGGTCAAGAAGGCTTTCGAGGCGAACAAGGATAAACTCGGAACGCCCGAAGCCGTGCACCTGCGCCACATCCTGGCCGCCGATGAAACTCAGGCGAAGGCCTTGGTCGCGAAAATCAAGGGCGGCGCCGATTTCAAGGCCCTGGCGCGCGAGAGCTCCCTGGCGGCCAGCGGCAAGGCCGCCGGCGGGGACTACGGCTTCGTGGCCAAAGGCATGCTGCCGGCCGAAATCGAGGGCATCGCCTTCGCGATGAAGCCCGGCGACATCAAGATCGTTCCCGGCCCGCGCGGCAGCCACATCCTCCAGGTGCTCGAGGCGCGCGCCGCCAAGCCCGCCTCGTTCGCCGAAGTAAAGGACGATCTGCGGGACATGCTCGTCGCCGAGAAAATCAAAAAGGCCGCCCCGGAATACCTGGCCGGCCTGCGCCGCAAGGCCGACATCAAGACGGACGACTCGGTCCCCGCCGCGATCAAGAAGTCCGTCAAGCCCTGACGCCCGGTGAGCGCATGAAGGACGGACCCGCCGACCCTCGCGGGCTCGCGCCGTTCGATTTCTCCAAGGCCCCCCTCCTCGTGATATGGGAGACCACCCGCTCATGCTCCCTGGCGTGCGCGCACTGCCGGGCCGACGCCGATACGAAGGTCGATCCCAACGAACTGAGCACCGAGGAGGGCCGGCGCCTCATCGACCAGGTCGCCGACATGGGCACGCCCATCATGGTCCTGTCCGGCGGCGACCCGCTCAACCGCCCGGACCTGGAGGAACTGACGCGCCACGGCAAGAAGCGCGGCCTGCGCATGGGCACCATCCCGGCCGCGACCCCGGCGCTCACCCGCGAACGCCTGGCGTCGCTGAAAGCCGCCGGCCTGGACCAGGTGGCGTTCAGCCTGGACGGCGCCACCGCGCGGGAGCACGACGAATTCCGCCGCACGCCCGGAGCCTTCGCCAAGGTCCTGGAGGCCGTGCGCTGGTCGCACGAGCTGGGCATGTCGATACAGATCAACACCTGCCTGGGCGCCTGGAACGCGGCGTCCTTCGAGCCCATCGTCGAGCTGGTCTCGGCCATGCCGATCTCTTTCTGGGAGGTCTTTTTCCTGATCCCCGTCGGCCGCGGGGCCGCCCTGGGCGGCCTGACGCCCGGGCAGTTCGAGGCCGTCTACGAACGCCTGCACCGCCTCACCAAGGAGAAGGATTTCGTCGTCAAGCTGACCGAGGGCCAGCCCTTCCGCCGCTTCGTCATGCGCAAGGAAGACCAGGCCGGAGCCGGCGCCGCCGCGCGCACCGAGCACGCGGTCGGGCGGTCCTCGAACGTGCGCGCCGGCATCCGCATGCCCGACCGGGCGGTCAACGCGGGAGACGGCTTCATGTTCGTGGACCACCTGGGCGGCATCTGCCCGTCGGGGTTCCTGCCGCAGGTCCGCGGGGACGCGCGCAAGGACTCTCTCGCCCGGGTCTACCGCGAGGACCGGCTCTTCCTCGACCTGCGCGACCACGACAAGCTGGAAGGCAAGTGCTCCGTCTGCGAGTTCCGCCGGCCGTGCGGCGGCTCGCGCGCCCGCGCCTGGGCCGTGACCGGAAACATCCACGCCACGGACCCGGCCTGCGACTACACTCCGGCGCCTTCATGCTCCCCTACGCCGCCCTCGTCTCCGACTGGATCCTGACCGCGCTGTGGCCGCTCATCGGCCAAGCGGGCCTGCGCTACTACGCGCCGGCTCCGTTCATGTGGGCGGGCCTGCTCATAGGGCTGGCATGCCTGTCGCCGTTCATGCTGGCGCGCGGACGCTGGCGCAGCCTGTTCGCGCGCGAGGTCGCGCCGTCGCTCATCGCGATGGGAGTCTTCTCCGCCGCGGCGACCCTGATCTACATCCGCGCGCTCAACTATACGACGCCGGTCAACGCGGTCATCATCGCGCAGGTCGAGGTGCTCTACTCGACCTGGATCTCCGCCCGCTACCTGGGCGAGCGGCCGACCTTCAAGCAGTCGCTGGCCAGCCTGCTCGTCGTCGCGGGCACGGCCATGATCGTGCTGCGCGACCTGCGCACGCCGCATCTGCGCGGCGACCTGATGGTGCTTTTCACGCCGTGGATGTATCAAATATCCCATGTGTTCTCGAAAAAGCTCCCCCGCGGCCTGGACGCGCTGACCCTGTCGGGCGGCCGCGCGTTCTACGGCCTGCTGGCGGCGACGCCGGCGGCGGCCTGGGCGTTTTCGCGCGGAACGGCCTGGAGCTGGACGCCGCCCGCCCTGCGCCTGCTCGCGGCGCAAGGCGTGCTGATGTCGTCCTTGAACTTCGTGCTCTGGTACGCGGCCATCCGCGGCATGGAGCTGTCGAAGGCCACGACCATCATGCTCTCGTACCCGGCGCTGACCTTGGTCTTCGCCTGGGCGCTCGGCCGCGAGACGATCGCCTGGGCGCAGGTCGCCGGCCTGGCGTGCACGTTCGCGGGCGCGGCGTGGACCACGCGCCTGTCCCTCGAGCGCAGGCGCGCGGCGGAGACGCTCTCTTAGCCGGACCGGCCCGGGCGGAGCAGCGCCGCGCCGTTCTTCCTCAGCCAGCGCCGGTGGACGCGGTGGTCGGGAACGTGCCTCTCGACATGCGCCCAGAAGCGCCGGGAGTGGTTCATCTCGTGGCGGTGCGCCAGTTCGTGGACGACGACGTAATCCAGCACCTCGAACGGCGCCAAGGTCAGGCGCCGGTTGAAGTTGAGATTTCCGTCCCGCGAGCAGGAGCCCCACAGCGAGCGCTGTTCCTTCACGCGGACGCGGCCGAAGGTCACGCCCAGAAGCGGCGCCCAGTGCGAGGCGCGCGCGTGGAACAGCGCCTCGGCGGAGCCCTCCGAGGGCGGCGGGGCGGACGGCTGGGGAAGGCGCGCCTTGGCGCCGAACAGCTCGGGCCAGTCGCGGCGCAGGTCGCCGAGGAAGCCTCGGACCTCGTCGAGTATTCCGGCGGCGGGGATGATCGGCATCCCGCCTATTTTACGAAGATTAATGGCAAGGCTTAACGCCATAAAAACGTAACACGGTTCGGGCAGACTCTCCTTGCGCGAGCGCCGACGCGTCGCGCAACCCATGGACAACGAACGACCCGAGCCGCCCCTGCCCCCGCAAGATTTCGACGCGTCGAGCGTCAACGACCTCGACACCGCGCGCCTGGCCCTGCGCTGGGCCCTCGAACGCCTCCATAAGCTCTCCGAGGAACTGGAACAGGCCCGCGACGAGGCCGCCAGCGCGGCCCGTCGAAAAACGGAGTCCGAGGAGGAATCGCGCCAAAAAGACGAGACGGTCAAGCGCTGGCGCGAAACCGTCAAGGTCTGGGAAGCCTCGATGCAGGACCAAGCGCGCCGGGAGAAGGAAGTGCGCGAGGAACTGCGCAAGGAGGTCGCCCTCGAGCAGGACGTGCACGTCAAGGAGGAGCGCCTCCAGTTCTCCATGCAGATCGACGCGCTCAAGCGCGAGATCGCCGGGCGCGAATCCTCCATCGGCGCCCTGCGCCGGGAGATCATCGACGCGGTCAAGGCCGCGCGCCTGGACGCGGAGCGGGAACTCCAGTCCGCGCTCGCCCATCAAGAGAAGGCGCTCGACGAGACGAAGCAGTCCCTTCTCGAGCGACTCAAGATTCAGGCCGAGTCCACCCGCGCCAAGGAAAAGGATCTCGAAAGCCAGCAGCGGCTGCTCGACGAGCAGATCAAGGCCAAGGAGGCCGAGTTCCGCCGCCGCTACGAGCGCGACGCCGAGGATCTGATCAAGCACAACCGCGAGGCGCTGGCCCGCGAGGAAGTCGCGCTCAACGAGAAGTTCGAGCAGAAGATCGCCCAGCTCGAGGTCCGCTTCCGCCAAAAAGAAGACGGCATCGAGGAAGTCCGCCGCCGCCTCGAGGACGCGCACGCGCGCCGCCTGGAGGAACTGGACAAGTCCTACGCGCACAAGAACGAGGACGAGTGGGGCCGTCTGCAGGAGCGCATCGAAGGCGAGCGCCGCTTCATGGAGCAGCACTTCCGCGAGAAAGAAGCCAAGCTGCAGGAGGCCTTCGTCGCGCGCCAGAAGGCCCTCCTCGAACACCACGAATCCCAGGAGGCCGCCCTCGTCGTGAAGTACGAGCAGCTCCAGGGCGAGATCATCCGCAAGGAAACCGAGATTTGGCAGGCCCAGGAAGGCAAGCTGGAAGAGGCGCTCGCGAAGGGCCGCGTCGAGCTGGAGTCGCGCCGCGAGGAACTGGGCCGCGAGGCCGCCAAGCGCGAGGCCGCCGACCAGGAGCGCCTGCGCGAGGCGGAAGCCGCGTTCGTCCTGAAGGAAGAGGCGTTGTTCCGCCGCCAGCAGGACATGCTGGCCGAGGGCCGCAAGCGCCTCGAGGAGGAACGCGACAAGCTGGAGGCCAGCTACCGCGCGCGCGAGGACGAGCTTCTCGCCCGCCGCGCGGAGGACGCGCACGCGCTGGATATCGATCGCGAACGACTGGCCCGCGAATTCGAATCCCGCGCGGCGGAATTGGAGACCGGCTTCACCGCCCGCTGGGCCGAACGCGAGAAGGTTCTGCAGGCCGAGCACCGCGCCCATCTCGACCGAGCCCGCGCCGAACTCGCCGCCCTGACGGCGTCGGAGCGTCGCGCGCTGGAAGCGGTGATGAAACGGCGCGAGGAGGAGCTTCAGGACGCCTACCTCGCCCGCGAAGCCGAAAATCGCCGTCTCGCCTCGGTCGAGCAGACGCGCTGGAAGCAGGCGCAGGACGAAGCCCTCGCCGCCGCCCGCCAGGAGCTGCAGGACAAGGCGCTCAGGGAGTCCCTGGCCCAGCAGGCCGCGCACGACGAGAAGCAGCAGGCGCTTGAGGAGACGATGCGCCAGCGCCTGACCGAGGAGCAGAAGCGCCTGGAGGCCAAGCAGCAGGCCGCCCTGCGCGAGGCGGAGGGGCGCCTGCGCGCCCTCCAGGCCCAGTGGGAGGAACACGCGCGCCAGGAGCTGGACGACTCGAAGGCCGCGCTGGACGCGGAGCGCGAGGCCGCGCGCCGCGGCGCCGCCGAGACCCAGGCCCGGCTGGAGGCCGCCCTCGCCGAAAAGGAGCGCAAGCTTCGCGATGAGATGTTCGTCCGGGAAGCTGGCCTCAAGGCCGAAATCGCCGCCAAGGAAACGCACTACCGGCAGGCTTATGAGGAAGCCCTGGCCCGGGAACGCAAGGCGCTGGAGGAGCGCTTCGCCGCGCTCGAGGTCTCGCTGAGGGATAAGCACACCCGCGAGCAGAGCGCGCTCCAGCAGGCCTGGAGCCGGCGCGACGACGAGTGGTCCGCCCAACGCGACGTGATCCTGGCTTCGGAGCGGGAGCGGCTGGAGGCGAAATTACGCGACAAGGAAGTCTCCCTCGCCAACGACCGCCAGGAGCAGGAGCGCGCGCACTCCCTGCGCATGGAGGAGCTCGAGAGCCAAGGCGCGCGCAAGGCGGCGGCCGTCGAAGAGTCGCTCAAGCGCCGCGCCCAGGAGTTGGAGGCCCGCCGCGTCCAGCTGGAGATCGAGGCGCGCGACCGCGAGGCCGCGGCCGTCCAGCACCGAGCCGACCTGGAGGCGCGCGTGCAGAAGGCGATCGACGAGCGCATGGCCGAGCTCGCGCGCGCCGAGGCGGCCCTCCAGCAGTCCTGGATCCGCAAGGAAGCGGAACTGCAGGAGACGCTGAGCCAGCGCGAGACCGCCTGGATGAAGTCCCAGCGCGAACAGCTCGAACGCGAGCGTCAGGAGTGGGAGACGGCGCGCGACGCCGAGCTCCTCCAGCGGCGCCGCGAACTGGAGGCCTCCCTCGCGCAGCGCGAGCGCCTCGTCGACGAGACCATCCGCGGCCGGCAGAAGGAGGCGGAGGCGACGCTCATCCAGAAGGAGCGCGACCTCATGCTCGCCTACGAGGAGCAGATCTCACGCGCCCGCACCGAACTGGAGCACACGTTCCGCGAGCGCGAGGAAGCCGTCCGCGCGAAGGCCCGAGAGGCCGTCGAGCGCGAGACGGCCGCCCTCCACGCCGAGAGCGAGAAGCGCGAGTCCGTCTTCGAAACGCGCCGGACGGACCTGGAGAAGGCCTTCGTCGACCGCCGGCAGAAGCTGGAGGAAGATTTCGAGCGCCGCCGCCGCGAGTCCCTCGCGACCCTCGCCGTCGAGCGCGAGGCCACGCTGGCCGCGCTGGAAGCGCGCATCCGCGAGGTCGAGACCGAGAAGGCGCGCCAAGGCTCCTGGGTCGCGGAGAAGGAGGCCGAGATCGGCGCGCGCTACCAGGAGCAGGAGCGCCAGCTGCGGCAAGAGCTCAACCTGTCGAAGATCGAATTGGCGTCCCAATACGACGAGAAAGGCCGCCGGCTGGCCGAGGAACGGGAGTCCCTGCGCCGCGACTACGAGCAGAAACTGCGCGACCTTGAGAAACGCCGCCAGGGTTGATCGCCCCGCTCAGAGATCGGGACGGCGAAGAAACAGGATGCGGAACGCGGCCGTCTCGCCCCAAGCCCGCGACACGGCCTCGACGTAGGCGCGGCCCTGCTCGGCGTAGCGCGCTCGCACGGCGGCGGCGGACTTCGCGTCGATTTTTTCGCTCTTGAAGTCGACGACGACGACGCGCCCGCCGTCCCGGCAGATCAGGTCGGCGGCCCCCCGCACCACCGTCGCTGCCTCCGCGTAGGCGAAAGGGGTCTCGCGGCCCAAGATCTCCACCTCCGCGAGCGATTTCGCGGCCTTCGACGCCAGGAACGCCTCCAAGACCTCGAGGGCCTCCGCCTCGGCCCGGCCCCAATGCGGACCCGGAACGCGGCGCTCCAGAAGTTCGCGCGCGCGCGCCGCCGCGGCGGCGACGTCCCCGCCCGCGCGAAAATCCCACTGCTGAAGCACGCGGTGGCAGATCCGGCCGACCTCGGCGCCGACGGCCGAGCCCGCGCCTTCGTCGGCGTCCGGCCGCTTGGGACATTCCCTCAGGTAGGCGGTCGCCGCGCGCGCCCGCGGCCGTTCGGCCGCCGCGCGCCACGCGGCGCGGGACGCCCAGGCGGCGACGCAGGCCTCGGCGTCCCGCGCTCCGAGCGAGGACGGCGCCCCGACGGCCGCCGCCGGCTCCGGGATATGCAAAGCGTCGATGAAAATCGCGGGGAGGACCCCGGCGCGTCCGTCGCCCGGCCACGCCCCCGCGGCGGCGAGATGGGCGGACAGGGATCCGGACGCCGGCTTCTGCGCTCCCAGCAGGTACAGCTCCTCGCGGGCGCGCGTCATCGCCACGTAGAGCAGGCGCACCGACTCGCGCCGCTCCATCTCCTTCTCGCGCTGGTCGGACAGCGCCATCGCCGCCGACGCGGACGCGCCCACGCGCAGCGCCGCGCGGCCGGTCGCGGCGTCGAGGCGCGAGGCCGGCTTGTCGCCGGCCCCGCCCGGTTTTCCGGAGAGGTTGGCCGCGAAGACCACGGGAAACTCCAAGCCCTTCGACTTGTGCATGGTCAGGACGCGCACGGCCTCCAGATTCTCGTCGGCGAGCGGGCTCTCCCCCTCGCGCCGGGACTCGCGCGCGGCGTCGCGCACGCGCGCGGCGAACTCCTTGAGCGTCGCGCCCCCGCCGTCCGACGCTTCCGCGGCCAAGCGCCGCAGCTTCCACAGGTTCGAGACGGTCTGCTGGCCGTGGTACGCCCGCGCGCCCAGCTCGACCAAGCGCGTCTTTTCGAGCGCCGCCCCCACCAGGTCGCCCAGCGGCGCCCTCCCCACGCTCGCGCGCAGGTCGCGCAGAACCGCGAAGAGGGCGCACGCGCGGCGATGCTCGTCGGCGCCCAAGACGTCCGCCGGAGGGTCGCGGTGATAGGCGAGCGCGTCGGCCCGCGTCAGCGCGAGAAGCCCGGCGTCGGTCAGCGCCGCCAGCGGCGAGCGCAAGAGCCCCGCCAGCGCGACGCGGTCTCCGGCGTCGTCGAGCGCGCGCAGGAGATTGAGGAAATCGGACACCTCGGGAGCCTCGTAAAAGAAACGCTCGATCTCGACCGCGTACGGGATGCCGGCGCGCTTGAACGCGTCCAGAAGCGCGGGCAAGGACGTCGAGGATCTCAGCAGCACCGCGCAATCCTTCAGCGCGCGGCGCCCCGCCGGCGCGGCGCCCGGCACGCGCGCGTGCGCTTGGAGCCAACCCGCGATCCACGCGGCCTCGGCGCGCTGGACGGCGGCGGCGTTCGCCTCGCCTTCGCCGTCGGTCGCCGCGACCACCCTCACGGCGGGCCCGGGCGCGCCCGGGGGGCGCGCCGCCTGAATGGCTTTGTAGGCGGGCTGAGCGCCGGCCTCGGCCCGCATCGCCTTGGCGAACGTCTCGTTCACCGGTCCGACGACGCCCGGCACGGAACGGAAGTTCGCCGTCAGGTCGCACGCCAGCGCGCCGGCCGCGCGCAGGAGGTCGACGAAGCCCTCGTAGGCCGCGATGTCGGCGCCGCGGAAACGGTAGATGGACTGCTTCGGATCGCCGACCACGAACACGCGCCCCGGCGAGGGAACCACCTCCCGCCAAGATCCGGCGGAGCCGCCCGGCTCCTCGGCCAGGTACATCAGCAGCTCGCCCTGCAGGGGATCGGTGTCCTGGAACTCGTCGATGAGCAGCGCCGAGATGCGGCGCTGGGCCTGCGCGCGCACGCGGGGACGGTCGCGAAGCAGGTCGCGCGCGCGGCGCAGGAGCCCGTCGAAGGACACCCACCCCCGGCGCGCGTACTCGCGGCGGAAGCCTTCCGCGAACGGGACCAGCAGGCGCGCCGCGCGACGGACCACCGCCTCGCCGCGCGGGCTCGCCGTTTTGGCGACGGCGCGGGCGCTCTCGTACAGCGCCTGCGCGGGAAGGTCTTCCTCCCAGTCCGCGGGCCACTTGGCGTCGCGCGGCGGCGGCGGCTCGTCGGCGTCCAGCGCCGGCTCCGCGGCGGCGGCGGCCGCCGCCGCCGCTTCCAACCGCGCCGCCGACTCTCGGATCGCCTCGAGAATCCTGCCGCGAGGCTTGGGCCGACCCTGCGCAATCGCCGCCGCGCGCCGCGCCAGAGCGCGCAAAGCCGCGGCGGCGGCGGGGTCCGCCGCCGCCAGGCCCGAGAGCTCCAGCTTCTCCGCGCACAGCTCGCGCGCCAACGCCTCCAGCTCCTCCAGATCGGCCGCGCGCAGCAACTCCAGCCACGCCGCGCGCCGCGGCGGCCGCTCGCCCAGCTCGTCGTCGAGCCAGCGCGCCCACTCGGACGCGAACAGCTCCTCGAACGCCTCGCCCTCGTCGACGCGGAACGCCGGGTCCACGCCGGCCTCCACCGGATGCAGGCGCAGAAGCTGGGCGCAGAAGGAGTGGATGGTGCCGATCGGCGCCTTATCGAGGTCCTCGAGCGCGGCGCGGGCGCGCGCCAGCAGCTCGGGATCACGCTTGCCGAAGCGCGCGCGCAGCTCCTCGGCGGTGCGTTCCGCGCGCGCCCGCGGCTCGGGCGCCAGTTCTCCGCCCGACAGCAGGGCGGACATCTCGGCCAAGCGGTCGGAAAGGCGGATTTTGATCTCGCCGGCGGCCTTCTCGGTGAAGGTCAGCGCGACGACCCGCTCGACGCGCACGGGCGCGGGGCGGTCCCACCCCAGCACCAGGAACAGGATGCGGTCGGTCAGCAGGGTCGTCTTGCCGGTGCCCGCGCCCGCCTCGACGACGACGTTCGCGTCCAGGCGCAAGCGCGCGCGGTCGCGGTGGTCCCGGTCGGGGGCGTCCATTCAGGCGTTCCCGGCGCGCGCCCGCGAAGGGCCGTGCGACTTGCGGCACAAGGTGGGGAAGTCGCACCAGGAGCAGCGGCCGCGCTCGCCGTCGTCGGGACGGATCGGGAAGCGCCCGGCGGAAATCGCCTCCACGCGCGCCGTCAGGCCGGCGAGGAAGGGCCCTCGCGCCTTCGCCCAATCCGCGGCGCTCAGGCCGGACAGGCGCTCGCCGTCCTCGGCTTCCAGAAAAAGAAGCTCGCCGCCGTCGAAAATCCAGCCGTCGCCCAACGCGCGCCCCGCCAGCTCCGCGTAGAACGGAATCTGATGGGACTCGCCCTCGGCCGCCTGCCGGGCCAGGGCCTTCTTCCACTTCCCGCCGCGTCGGGTCTTGTAATCGACGACCCGGAACGCGCGGCCGCGCTCGTCGGCGTCCACGCGGTCGGCGACGCCGCGCCACGGCAGGCCCCCGGGCGCGCCGCCTTCGGGCGCGCCGCGGAGCTTGGCCTCGAACAGGCGCGGCCGGAAACCCGCCGCGCGCAGGCGCTCCAAATCCCACGCGACGAAGCCGCGCAGGTGGTCGGTCATCTCCAAGCGAACCGCCTCCCACAACAGCGGATACAGGCCGAGCGCGCGCCAGTCGTTCTCCGAGAAGACCGGCTTCAAGATCAGGTCGAGATGCTCCCGCGGGTCGGCCGCGCCCGACCATGCGCCTTCGGGCAAGGTCCGGTAGAAGCGCTCCAGCGCGGCATGGTAGACGGAACCGCGCGCGGCCGCCGCGAGTTCGCCGCGTCCGCTCCCCTCCTCGCGCCCGCCCAAGCCCAGCACGCGCGACGCGAAAAACTTGAACGGGCAGGATTGGTACTCGTCGAGCGCCGTCGGCGAAAGGCCCGACTTG
>CAIQSZ010000229.1 GCA_903874575.1 uncultured Elusimicrobia bacterium | reverse complement strand
GTTCGGCGCGCGGGAGCAGGACGCGCGCTCCCGGCGGCAGGCGCAAGGCGCGCGCCAATCCCTCGGCGCGGCGGTCCTTGGGGACGACCGCCGCGCGCCAGCCGGCCGCGGCCAGGGCCTTCTCTGTCGCGGGGCCCACGGCGGCGACGATTTTCGGCCGACGAATCGTCGTCTTTAGGACGACTTTAGCGCGCGTGAAAAACGCTTCGACGGCGTTCGCGCTGGCGAACGCGGCCGCGTCGAACGACGCCAGGCGACGCAGGGCGTCGTCAAGCGCGCGCCACGACCGCGGCGCCGCCGTACGGATCAGAGGCGCGAACGCCACGGTGGCGCCGCGCCGTCGCAGGGCCGCGGCCAGGCGATCCGAGGCCGCGCGCGGGCGCGTGACGACCACCGTGCGCCCCACCAGAGGTCCCTTCATGCCCGCATTCTACAATAGTCGATAGAGCGCGAATCCGTCGCGCTCCAAGACGACGCGTCCGTGGCGTCGCAGGCATTGCGCCATCAGCGCCAGCGTGCGTCGGTCGTAGTAGCCGGGGTCTTCTTGGTATAGCGACGATCCGGAGTGGTCGAGCACAAAGGTCGCTCCTATGGAACGCAGGCGCGCGGCCAAAGCCTCGGGGTCGGCGAGGCGGCGGTAGTCGAGGATGGCCTGGTTCATCGGATCGCCCCATCGGTAGTCGAAACCGGCGCCATAGCCGCGGATTTCCCGAAAGAGGACCACCCGCGCGCCGGGCGGCAGGACGTCGCGCGCGTCGCGCTCGAATCTCGGCAGGCCGCCAAGGGCGCGATCTTCCCAGAGAGCGCGACGGTCGGCCTCAGGCGCGCTGGACGGGCGGGGCGCGACGACGGCGAACAGCGCGTTATTGGGAGAGAGCGACGCGATGGGGAGCGCGCCCGCGGCGACCAGGGCGGCCGCGGCCAGGGCCCGCGCACGCCCGGCCTTCAGCGCGGATGCGACGGCCCGGCCGGCGGCCAGGGCGAAAGCCGGCCACAGCGGCATCAGGTAGCGCCATGCCGCGTGCTGGGGCAGGGCCAGGGCGGCCAAAGGCAACCCCCCCGCCCACAGCCAGCGCTCGACGGCGGAGGCGGGCGCGCGTCTTCCCTGCGTGGTCAGCGCCAGCGCCGCGGCGCACGGGAGCAGGAGATATCCCGGCCCGTCAAGGGTGAGCGCCCACGCGGGCGGCGGGAAGCCCCAGCGGTTCGAGACGGCGTTGCGCGCGGCCAGCGCGGCTGCCGCGGCGTCCCCGGTCCACGACGATAGGAAAGGCCATATCGGGTCGCCCGTCTCCAGCCAAGTCTTGAGCAGCCAGGGTCCGCAGACGGCGGCGGCGCAGGCCGCGAATACCGCGGCGTCGCGCGGGCGGCGCTTGGCTCCCAGCCACAACGTCCACGCGGCCAGCGGGGCGGCCAGCGTCAACTTGGTCGCGACGGCGCCGCCCGCAAGCAGGCCCGCGAACGCGGCCAGACGCGGGCGGCGATCCTCATCCCAGCGCGCGAGCGCGCCGGCGGCGGCGAACGCCAGGAGCGCGGCCGCGGCGTCGCAGTGAGCGGTTCCGGCCTCCGACGAGAGCGCGGGCTGGGCCGCGAGCAGCAAGGCGGCGGTCCAGCCCGCCGCGCCGCCGGCGGCGGCGCGGCCCGTCGCGAACACCGCGACGACGAGCAGAACCGCCGCGCCCAGGTGGAGCAAAGCCGCCGCCGAATCGCGCCCGGCCGCCAGGGGCAGAGCATACAGCGCTTCCATCAGATGGGGCCAATGCGAGTGCAGCAGCCATGGGAGGGCTTCAAATCGTCCGGCCCGCAGCGCCAGTTCCGGAATGGCGAGGTGGTAGGCGCGTACGTCCCACTGGATCGGCGGGGCCAAGGCGTCGGTCAGCGCGCACACGGCCGCGAAGGCCAGCAGTCCGGC